>NZ_JAUBRO010000060.1:0-36389 GCF_036701945.1 Microcoleus sp. MON1_C1
GAAACATCTTCTCTTCATCCCTTGGGCTTGTCTTGGCAACTAGAATAACTGCTCCCCCTACTTATTGAGCCGATACCGTCAGAGTATAGGACATAAACAGCCAGCAGCAAATAAAAAAATAGCAAATCGGTACGATTACAGCCAGATTTTGAATGCTGCTACTAGCAAATAGGGGAATATAGATGCCAAGATTGTTACCACCGTTAGAAATCGTGACTGCGGAAACACGATAAGTCTGCGGATCGCGAATTATTTCCCAGAGCGATCGCTGCCGAGAATCAAATCCGCGAAATTTAGAGTTTCTTTTCAGATTATCTGACTTATCTTCGGCTGAATCATCCTTGTTAAGGTTGAGTAAATTATTCAAGCCAATCAGTATCGGCAGAATCCCCAGTAGCCCCGTCCAAGTTGAGGGAATTGCTAGCCCCAGCAAGAAACCAACTAAACTTATCATCACCAATACCGTGAACCCTAGAAGCTCACCAACCACAATATGTTGAGGACGAAAAGTACGATTAACCTCACTGAAGAAGGCCGTCAGATAAATGTTGTCGTCAAACGTTGTTGCGACAGCAACAGCCAGTCCGATCTTAATTGTTGCAATTAACCAATCCATTACCATCTCTCACTCAATACCTATCCGATCGCCGAAACTACCGATTTCTCAATCGTTGTGGCAAACCCCCACAATCTCGATATGATAATGTGAGTATCGCATATTGGGTGTAACGAGCAAGCAAATTTGGTAGTTTATCCGTATCAAGCGGTGCTTTGACTCGATCCCCCATCTTCAGCTCATCCAGCGTCCATCACCTGTGTTTATCAAAGGAGTCATTATGATTAGCCGTTTGATTGACCTTCTGCCTAGAGGCGCAGGTCAACATATCTTACGGTCGCTCAGTTCGTCGGCCACTCGTAGATCCGCAGCCTATCGGTTTGCAGGTCTGTTTTGTATCGGCCTGGTCTCGATTTTAGTTTTGAGTCTGGCTTTTGACAGTCATGCTGTTGCCGCTTCTGCCTCTGGCAATGTACTCTCCCCTCTAGTCAGTCAGGTAAATCAGGTCAAATTGCCTAAAGAATCAACAATCCGGTTACTGGAAACGGTGGGACTGTTTGTGGGGGGCATACTTTTCTGTGTAGTTTTGGATCGCTGGTTTTCTAACCGTTCTGCTCATTCGGGCAACACACCCTTAGCTGAGCAAGCGCGGCGGCTCAAGCAACTCAAAATCGGTTATCCAGAGGGTATGACAAATCTGGAAGTCCTGCGTGCTAAAGGTTGGCTCGAAAGCCGTTTGCGACCATTTGGGCTGAGTGTGACTTGGACAAGCTTCTTATCAGCTTCTGCTTTGATAGAAGCATTAAGCAATGGGACGATCGATTTCTGCGGCGGCGGTGGTACGGCCAGCATCTTCTCGCAAGCAGCGGATCATGTATTTGTGCGAGTGGCTAAAGAAAAATATACCGCTCCTAAAGGTCAAGCGATTCTGGTACCAGAAGACTCTCCGATTCAGACGCTGGCCGACCTGAAGGGTAAGAAGATTGTTTTTGACAAAGGCTCAAGCGCCCATTACATACTTGTGCGAGCATTGGCAAAAGTGGGGCTAGAGTTTAGTGACATTGAACCAATTTATCTGACCCAGCCACAGGCGCTACCCCTATTCCGCGCGGGTGAGGTCGATGCTTGGGTGATTTGGGTTCCCTACACGACAACTCAAGCCCGAAGTGCTTATCCAGGGCGCTCGATTGCAGACTTAGAGAGCATCTTTGGTGACAAAGCCTCTTTAGAAGTTCCGACCTATTACTATGCAATTCCAGAGTTGGTACGCGACTATCCCGACTTGCTCAAGGTGATTTTAGAAGAGGTAAATGAAGCGGGAGCTTGGGCTAAGAAACAGGAATTAGAAGCTACGGTGCGATTGGCAGAGCACCATGAAATAGATCCATCCATTGTAGAAATTTTACAGCAACGTAGTGCCGAACGCGCTATTATCCCGATCGACGACCAATCGCTCACGGCCCTACAGCACCAGGCAAATATGTTTAAAGATTTAGATCTGATTCCTGAGCGGGTGAATGTGAAAGATGGAACCTATAGCTTGCAGACCAAGCAAAACTGGACTTATTAATCTGACAATTATACTCGAGTGTAATTTTTGTCTGATATGACCTATGTTTTTTTTAGCACAAGTCGGTCAAATATTAGCTCTCCCTGGATTTCCGGCGGGGTTGTCACCCCCCCACCGGCAAACCTACATCTTGATTAGCTGCATTGCCCGCATTTTTCCTAAAAAAAAACCCTCAACTTTGTGAGGGCTTTGCGATGCCAGGAACGAGACTTGAACTCGTGACACGTGGATTTTCAGTCCACTGCTCTACCAACTGAGCTATCCCGGCTTGTTTTTTCGCGCTTTACTATCTTAGCAGACACATACAAAATTTAGCAAGCACTTTTTCAAATTAATTTTTCGATCGCCCGGAACCGCCCGCCTGTAAGCTAAAAGCTGCAACCTAAAATCCAAGAATCGCAATGGCACAGCAACATCGGGACAGCGAGGGCAAGAGTCTGCTTGTCTTGGGCATAATTTGGCTGCTGGGGGCAATTAGCGATCGCCTCTGGTTTGCCCTCGATCGATCTGTCCCGGCGTGGGATCAAGCAGACTACCTGACTAGCACCCTGAAATACTTGCAGGCGTTGCAGCATCCTCAGTGGTTTTCCGGGGAGTGGTGGACAAACTTCTGGCTGCTTTCGACGAAAATTCCGCCCTTGGCATACATCTTAACGGTTCCGTTTCTTCAGGTTTTCGGTACTGGGGGCGATCGGGCAACCCTCGTTCATCTATTATTTAGTGCAATTCTCCTCGCCTCAGTCTACAGTCTGGGCGTCCAACTCTTTAACAGGCAAGTCGGTTTGTGGGCCGCTGCAATTTGCGTTTTGTTACCGGGACTTTATCGGTTCCGCTTGCAATTTTTACTCGACTATCCCCTCACTGCTGCGATTACTTTTGCTTTCTATTGTCTGACAATGTGGAAGGCTTCTGAAGGAAGAAGGAAGAAGGAAGAAGGAAGTTCGGCAACGGATTTAACGGATGTAACCGATAGAACTCAGTTGGAGGAACGAACAAAGGAAAAGTATAAATTCTCCCCCTCCCACACTCCCCCACTCTCCGCGTCATCTTTCTTTTGGGCGATCGCCTTTGGTATTTCTCTCGGCTTATCAATATTAGTTAAACACACTACCGTATTATTTCTATTTACCCCCATTGTCTGGTTGGCTGTGGGTGCTGTGCGCCAAAAAGCTTGGGGGAGATTAGGTCAATTAACTGGTGCTCTGTTGCTGTCGGTGGCGGTGTTTGGGCCGTGGGCGAAAACCAATTGGCTGTTAATTTTGACCGGGGGAAAACGGGCAACGCTGGATTCTGCGATCGCCGAAGGAGATCCGGCCCTCAATACGATCGACGCTTGGATTTACTACGGTCAACACTTACCCGAACACGTTTCTTGGCCTCTGTTACTTGTTCCCTTAGTAGGATTAATACTTTATTGGCGTCGTCGCCAAGATAGTTCGTCAATCTTGCATCTCAACTCCTGTCGGTGGCTGGCTGTTTTCTGGGGAGGAGCTTATTTAATTAATTCTCTAAATATCAACAAAGACGACAGATATGTGATACCTTATTTGCCAGTTTTATCTATTTTCTTAGCCTACTGTTTAACGCTGTGGCCTTCTCGGTGGGGACGACAAATTCGCTGGGGTACAATTGGCTTGGCAATTCTGGCGATGCTGTTCCATTTGTGGCCGCTGGGAGGTGCTTTTGGAAATAGCTTAGTCCAAATTATCAGTCCCGGCAATTCTCACTATCCTTACTTGGGCAAAGAGTGGCCGCACCGTGAGGTAATTGCAGAAATTATTGATAGGGAACCTTATTTGCAATCTACTTTAGGCGTGTTGCCTTCGACGCCGGAAATTAACCAGCATAATTTGAACTTTTACGGTGCTTTGGCTAATTTTCAGGTTTACGGGCGGCAGGTGGGAACGAATTTAAAAGAAGTGCCGCAAGATGTGCGATCGATCTCTTGGTTCGTAACTAAAAGCGGCCCGCAAGGTTCGATTCGCGAACGTATTAAACAAGCTCAAAATGCCGCCGTAACCGCCATTGAAAAAGGTGATAACTTTCAGTTAGAAAAAACTTGGATTTTGCCAGATTATACTAATTTAAATCTTTATCGCAAGCGAGTGCAGCCTGTCGAAATACAGCCGTTGAATGAAGCGCGATCGCAAGTACAATTAGATCGAGTTACTGTCGCTGCACAAGCAGTTCCCGGAGTCGCGCTGCCGGTTACTTATACTTGGTCTGGGCCTTGGCAGCAGTTGCAGTCTGGTTTAGTGTTGGTAACGTGGGAAAATCAGCAGTCTGGCGATATCCCACCGGGACAGACTTTCAGGATTTTACACGATCGCGCGATCGGCCAGGCGACTTTGCATCCGGGGATGCTGGAAGCGGATAAATTTGCTGTGGGGTTTCGAGTTGTCGAGCGCACGGCGATGCTTCCTCCTGCTAATATTGCACCGGGAACTTACAATCTGCAAGCTACTTATCTAAATCGGAAAACCGGCGAAACTTATCCGATTAATGTGCCGGCAATTAGTGTTAAGATCGAGGCAGAGCCTCTGGGTATGCGTTCTCAGGCAGAGCCGGGAAACGAGGATAATAAAGATAAGCCTGAGTTAGATTTGGTGACTCAATTGCGGGCGATGGCGGTTAATTTACCGAAAGGATTGCCAGGTTTAGAACCTGTGTTCGAGCAGATTGGGCGCATCAATCAGTACGATCCAATTCAAGATTATACTGTGCAAGCGGAACAAGCGTTAGAATATCGGTTGCAGCAGGAACCAAATAATCTAGAATTGGCTTATGCTTTGGCATTTTCTCGGGTATTGCAGCAGAATGTCAAAAGTGCGATCGCAGCCTTAGAAAAAGTCACCCAACTCGACTCAAAAAACCCTTACGCTTACGCCTATCTCGCTTTCGTACACCTGTACGGCTGGCATCCCAAAGCTGCTCAAACAGCATTAAAACCAGCTCTCGCTCTCAACTCCAACCTACCGGAAATTAGAGTTTTAAACGGTGTAGCGGCTCTGATGCAAGGTAATCTCATTCAAGCATGGCAAGATTTGCAATTCTTAAAAAAGTTGAAAGTTTAACAATCCCTTTTATTGTGGCACGGGCGTCCCGCCTGTGCTTCTAAATCTGTAACTCCTGTGCTTATAAATCTGTAAAAAACAGAAAACCAATGAACCAACTCAGAATTGTTTCTCTAATTCCCAGTGCCACTGAAATTGTAGCAGTTTTAGGATTAACCGATGCAATTGTGGGCCGTTCCCACGAATGCGATTATCCCCCAGAAATTCAAAATTTACCTGTTTGCACTCAGCCTAAATTCAATCCCGAAGGAACTAGCAGCGAAATTCACAACCGCGTGACAGAATTGTTGCAAAATGCGCTCAGTGTCTATAAAGTAGAAATAGATACTTTGGAAAAATTGCAGCCGACTCACATTATTACTCAAGCTCAATGTGAAGTCTGCGCTTGTTCTCTAACAGAGGTTGAACAAGCAGTAAGCACGCTGGTAAATAGCAAGCCGGAAATTATTTCTTTGCAGCCGAATCTGCTAGCAGAAATCTGGACGGATATTCAGCGAGTTGCTGATGCTTTGGGGGTAGATGGCAAAAGTGCGATCGACCTTTTGCAATCCCGCATCGATGCTATTACCTCGAAAACACAAGCCTCATCTATTATTAGCACAAAAGAGAGACTTCCCAAAGTAGCTTGCATCGAATGGATTGAGCCTTTGATGGCTGCGGGTAACTGGATTCCCGAATTAGTGGCAATGGCGGGAGGCAATTCGCTATTTGGAATTGTCGGGGAACATTCCCCTTGGTTAAAATGGGAATCGCTAGTAGAAGCTAATCCCGATGTAATTATTTTCATGCCTTGCGGCTTTGATTTAAACCGCACTCGCAGCGAAGCAATGCAGATAACTAAATACGCAGAATGGCTTAATTTGCAAGCCGTAAAAACGGGGAAAGTTTACATAACTGACGGCAATTCTTACTTTAATCGACCGGGGCCGAGATTGGTTGATTCGTTAGAAATTTTAGCAGAAATTCTCCATCCCGAAATCTTCGATTTTGGCTATCGGGGTAAGGGTTGGCAGCCATTTTTGTAAGTACCCGCAGCTAGCTAAAGCTTTATCTGTATTAATTCTGAATTGTCTGCCATACAAATAAGGACACAACATTGTTGTGTCCTTACTTCGCCTTCATTTAACCGAATCTGACATCAATTGATGCAAAAACCGCTAGTCTTACTTCGCATCAGGGGGCATCAGCACCTTGTCAATTACGTGAATAACGCCGTTGCTAGCTTTGATATCAGCTTTCACAACATTAGCGCCGCCGACAGTAACTTTGCCTGTGCTAACTGCCACCTTCAGCGAGCTGCCTTCAACACTTTTAACATCGCCGGATTTCAGGCTAGTAGATACAACCGAACCAGGAACAACGTGGTAAGCTAAAATCTTAGTAAGTTGGGCTTTGTTTTCCGGTTTGAGCAAATTCTCCACAGTTCCTTCTGGCAAAGCAGCAAATGCCGCGTCTGTCGGTGCAAAAACAGTGAAAGGGCCTTTTCTTTGTAAAGTTGCAACCAAGTCTGCTGCTCCCAAAGCCTTTGTCAGCGTCTTGAATTGAGGGTCGCCCGATGCAATAGCAACAATATCCTTAGCAGCGGAAGTTGGTGCCGGTGAAGCGCCAGTTGGTGGCGGTGAAGTGCGAGTTGGTGCCTGTGTAGCGCCAGTTGGTGCCTGTGTAGCCCCAGTTGGTGCCTGTGTAGCGCCAGTTGGTGCCGGTGATGCAGCGGTTTTCACTTTTCCTGCAACTTGTGAAGTTTGAGTTGCATTAGCAACATTGGTGTTGGAGGTGATGTGAGCCCAAGCCGGGAAACCAATCAACGCGCTAGCGCCGATTACTCCTGCGAAACCTGTCAGTTGTTTCATCCAGCTAGGTAAATTTTGATTTTTCATTGCGCTTGCATTTCCTTAGGAGATAAAACAGTGAACATGAATTGTTATGTTAGCCAAATCTCGACAAAAAGCAAGGTTGCCAGAGGCTAAGGTAGAGAGAAATTTCTCTTGCATCCCCGATCGAACAAAACTTCCTTACTATAACGCAAGCTGAGCAATCGGGCATCAACCGCTAAATCTGTAACTCAAAACCTCAATCACCGAACCAGTTTGGGGTAAGTCAGCAGCTTTGATCGAAATCGTGTCATTATTCAATCGGCGCACCGGCGTACCATCCATCAGCGCCAAGAATTCATCTAGCGGCACTAAATCGCACGCAGCAGTATCGGCGGCTTGGGTTTTGAAATGTGTCGGAATCACCATCTTCGGTTTGAGAAGCTGCAAAGTTTGCTTCGCTTCCGCCGGAGTGTAAGCTTTCGCCCCGCCGCCTACGGGAATCAGCACTACATCGGGCCGCCCGATCAAGATTTGCTCTTCAATGCCGATCGGGCCAGCCACTCCGCCCAAGTGTAAAATCTTAACGCCCGCTTGCTGCCACAGCCAAGCCACATTGACCCCAAATCGCCTTCCTCCCTCACGGTCTTTTTCCGTCCGAATCCCTTGAATCCGCAGCCCGTTAGACCTGTAAGCCCCAGGCTCGTACAAAAGGCCGGGATTGCCGGCAAATCCGTCGATCGCCCCTTCATCGAGCAACCGGCTGCTAATCAGAATCAAATCTGTTGGCACTTTAGGAGAGCGATAGCCTGCGGTACAGCCCAGGGGGCGAAAAGGATTCACCAGCACCCTCGCACCGCCTCCGGAGAACAAGAAGCAAGTGTGGCCCAACCACTGAACCGACAAAGAATCAGCAGTTTGAGCTTGATAGCTTTCCCATCCAGATGGCAAACCAGTGAAGAAAGCTGCTAGCAAACCCGTCTGTGCGTAACGTATTAATTGTCGCCGTTTCATCTTGTGGTTGCGGTTATCGGGTGTTGGTCGTTTGTTGTTATACCACAAAACACCGTCAGTCGATTTTAGATTTTAGATTTTAGATTTTAGATTTACTCCACAGATGAATCTGGGATATGGAACTTTCGTCTAAAATTTGGGGTTCACCGCGACGATTTTCGGGGGCTTGTGTCCTTTTGTGGGCCGTTGAGATGCGAAAATGTGCACCCTAGTTTTACCGTAAAGTTCGCAAGGCCCACTCTAAAAATCTAGATAATTTGAACACTCAGGTGTGGATTCCGCACCCGAAAGATGCACACAAAAACTCACAATTCACCACCCAACTAAAGCCGCGCCAAGAAATTTCGCAATAATTGCTTTCCCGAAGTCGTCAAAATACTTTCCGGGTGAAATTGTACACCTTCAATGTGCGGATATTCCCGGTGCCGCACACCCATAATAGTTCCGTCTTCAACCCAAGCCGTAATTTCTAACACTTCTGGACAACTCTGCTTTTCAATTACCAAACTGTGATAGCGAGTTGCAATCATCGGCGATTCCACGCCCTGAAAAACTCCGACTCCTGCGTGTTCTACCTGAGAAGTTTTGCCGTGCATCAACACGGGCGCAGAAACAATTTTGCCACCGAATACTTGACCGATACTTTGATGTCCGAGGCACACGCCTAAAATTGGTAAAGTCGGGCCCAATTCTTTGATTAATTCCAGAGAAATTCCCGCATCTTCCGGCCGCCCCGGGCCTGGAGAAATCACCACTGCTGCAGGCTGCAATTGGCGAATTTCTGCTAAAGAAATTTGGTCGTTGCGGTAGACTTGCACTTCGCTTGCTACGGGCAACTCAGCACCTAGTTCTCCTAGATACTGTACCAAATTGTATGTAAAGCTGTCGTAGTTATCGATGACTATAATCACGGGTTAAGTTAGATTTTAGGTTTTAGATTTTAGATTTTAGATTGACTCGCTCCCTGAAAGCAAGGGTTTCAAGATTTTAGATAGATGCCGAAGATAAAAATAGCTGCAATATAGACGAATAAAACTAAAAATCTCAAATTGGTCATCTAAAACCTAAAATTTGCCATCGCCCAATAAGTTACTGACGGGCGATCGCAATTTGAACGACTGCCCACAAAGGAGGCAGCAGAAGTGCAGCACCGACTATGATCGCAGCCATTGCCGATACCAGAACCGCTCCCGCACCGCAGTCTTTGGCAATTTTGGCTAGTTCGTGGTAAGATTGCCCGACTGTCAAGTCTACCACCGATTCGATCGCCGTATTCAACAGTTCCATGGCTAAAACTATGCCAATGGTGACGCCGATCACAGATATTTCTACAGGTTTGAGTTGCAAAAATAGCCCGAGTCCGATCGCCAAAGTGCCAATAACAGTGTGAATCCGAAAATTGCGCTGAGTTTCAAAAGCATAACTCAGACCCCCCCAAGCGTATCTAAAACTCGTAGCTAAGCTAGATGCGATTTTCCAGGACAGCTCTCGATTGTATTTCAAGGCTTTTTTAGGCTCGTGGACTGTCTGGCTAGAAGAGTCTTGAGGCATGGGCAGAAACTGTGCGATTGGTGATGAAATTGAGGGTCTATCTAGTGTCATAAAGAACCAACTTTAATTTACAGAGATGAATGAAAGCTAAACTTTTCAAATTAACTTGATCAAGTCTAGATAACTTTTCTAAGTTTTTACTAAAGTTTTTGTTTAATTTCAGAAAGTTATGTTGGGCTTGACCTGATTTGTTAAATAACCATCAACTTCAGTTATGCTGTTTGGATCGTAAGACCGATCGCCTGCAGCAATTTTTCTTGTCGATCGAGCATTTGAGTCAGACTTTCTTCATCTGGGTGATCCCAGCCCAAAAGATGCAGAAAACCGTGGGCTGCGAGCCAAGCTAGTTCGGTCTTCAGGGGATGTCCTTGCTGCTGGGCTTGTCGGTTAGCTGTATCGATCGAGATGACGATATCACCCAAGTATAGGGGTTCAGATGACTGCATTTCCTCTAACTGAGGACAGTCTACCTCTAAAGCTGCGAAAGCTAGTACATCGGTCGATCGATCGAGCTGGCGGTACTGGAGGTTGAGGGCTTGCATCTCTGGATCGGCGGTTAAACGCAGACTGACTTCGTAGCCTGGAGCCACTGGCACATCTGCCTCCTGGTTTTCCAGCCAAACGCTAAACCAATTTTCCCAGGTTTCGGCTAAAATCTCCCCGCTGGCTGCACTCTCAGGGAGGTTGGAAGCGTCGGCTGATTGCTGGGCGAGCCCGTAACAGTCTTCGACGTTCACCTCAATTAACATTTTTTTGCTCTCCTGTCAAGGGATATATTCAATTTTTTTACAAATTCCAATTGCGCGATCGAACGGCAGGGGATTTTGCTGTTGCTGGAAAGATACAGTAATCTGTTAGAGATTGCAATAGGCAGGCAGAACAATCAGCTTAACTCCCGATTAAGAAAGATCAAAAACATCAGCAGAAATTAGAGGCTGATTGTTGGAATCCTCGATTAAGAATTGAAATAGTGATCGAGAAAAGCCAAACCGACGAGTACGCCTAAAAGTCCCGCCGCTGTCAAAGCAAAATGAAACAGAGAAGTCGCCCGCTTGCGAACCATGTTCCGCATCGCCAGTTTGACATAACTAGGTGGAGGTGCATTGTTTGTCGGCGCTGTGGGGGTTTCGGCGGACTCTTCGGAGGCGGGAATTGCTGAGGGAGGTTGACTCATAGTGGTTAGTTTAGAAGGTTAATAGAGAGGCTGCCGAGGATAGGCTCGTCCCGATGGTAACAAATATGTAACGTTTTGTGTAGGAGTTTTTAGATTTCAGATTGCCGCAGGCTGGTTTCGGGCGGCAGAGAATCGGGCTAAACTTTCTTCAGCCATCAGCCATCCGCTGAACTTCAGCAATAATTCGCCTCACTGTCTCCGCGTCGGGCGATCGCAAATGCTGCAAAATGTCCAAAGATTCCTGTAAATAATTCAAGGCTTTGTCAAAATCTCCCTTCTTATCTGCTAACAACTGTCCTAACATTGCGAAACTAGCAGCTTTTCCTCGAACATCGCCAATCTTTTCCTTAAGTTCGAGAGATTCTTCATAAAGTGCGATCGCCTTTGCTACTTCCCCTTGATTGGCATAAATTCCTGCTAGTTGGTGCAAAGTAGCAGCTTTCCCTTGAACATTGCCAATCTTTTCCTGAAGTTCCAGAGATTGTTCATAAAATGCGATCGCCTTGGCTACTTCCCCTTGATGGGCATAAATTCCTGCTAGTTGGTGCAAAGTAGCAGCTTTCCCTTGAACATTGCCAATCTTTTCCTGGCGTTGTTGAATTGAGGTACGATAGAGCGAGTGAGGGATTCACAAAAACCAATTAACTGAAAGTCAAAGCCAATGAAATGTCCTGAATATAAGTCAACTCATGTTAATAAAAATGCGCCGAAGAAAGGCAAGCAAAATTATATTTGTGTTGACTGTGGCAGGCAATTTAGAGATGGCTATCAAACCCACCAGTGTTACGCGCAAGAAGTTAAATATGAATACCTAAAGATATATGTCAATGGGATGGGTTTTCGTGCGAGCAAGAGAGTCAAAGACCTGCATCACACGACAATAATTAATTGGCTCAAGCAAGTTGGAAAGCTGCTACCATCCGCTTACGATCTAGAGACAATTCCAGAAGTAGGAGAACTAGATGAGCTACAAACCTTTGTCGGATAAAAAAAACACAATCTGGGTGTAGACAGCAGTAGATTACTTTAGACCAGGTATTCTAGGATGGGTATTAGGAGACCGAGCGTCCTCAAACGTTTGAACCTTTGTGGGATGTAGTTAGTAGATGGGGATGCTATTTTTATGTGACGGATGGCCCGAAAGTTTATGCAATGTTTATTCCAGAGAGAAACCAAATTATGTGCCCAACTTACATGACTTGCGGTTGAAGGTGAAAACACAAGATTAAGACACTATCTGGCTCGCTTAAAACGAAAGACTTTTTGTTATTCTGGCAGCAGAACAAATGCTCATATCTTCAATTAAACTACTTATTCATTATCTCACGTTTAATGATGTTCCCCTTCCCTATTCAATTAATTATTTCGAGCGAGCATTAGTCACCGCACGCGATCGCTAAACCATACCCCAATTCCGCAACGCCATATGAGAAATTATACCAGCATGAAGGTGTGTAAAAGCTTTGAAGCTTCTGACTTCTGAAAACAGATTTCTGTAATAGCGACAATACTCATCAATCAATTTCAAGGTTGAATTAGCTTGGCGAGGGTTAACCATAGACCTAGCTCTGGTTTGAGAGATTTTGTTCTATTATACTCTGCCGCTTAGTGACAGAAGAGGGGTCAGCAAGTGGGTTAGCAACAGCGTATTCCATCGCAGCTTGGAATTTGGGTAGAGAACGCGAAATCATTTCTTCGTTGGCAGTAAGGGAAATTCGGAAGTAACCGGGTATTTCCTGGGGAGTTCCTGGTAAAACAAATATATCTTGACTTGCTAATAACTCCGCAAAAGCAAGGTCATCCTCCCAAGGTGATTGCACCAAGAGGAAGAACGTCCCATCAGGGTTATACATGGTGTAACCCATATCCCGCAGTGCCTTTACCATCCCATCTCGCTTGTTTTGTAAATGCTCGATATTTATGTTGAGTTGCTCTAAGTCTCCTAAGGCATACTGCATGAGCACACTAGGATAACACCAACCAAAAGGAGTTTGTTGTAGGAAAGCAATGATTCGTCTTATTTCTTCCCGATTAGGCATAGTGGGAGGTAAAGCAATATACCCTATACGTTGACCGGGTGCCATTAAAGTCTTACTATAACCATATACTAAGAAAGAAAATGGGTAAAACTGAGTAGGGCTGGGACAAGTTTGGTTGTCGAAAACAATGCGGCTGAAGGTTTCATCGGAAATAATATAAATAGGCTTGCCATAGTGCTTAGAAGCCTCGTTAAGTATACCACTCAAACCCTCCAGGGTACTAGCTGAAAAAAGCTTACCTGTAGGGTTGTGGGGTGAATTGATAATGATTGCTCGAGTCCGTTCTGTAATTGCAGATGCGATCGCCTGCAAATCCATATCAAAGGTGTTTGTATCCACAGGCACACCCACCGGAACCGCACCGGTAAAATGCACCATACTCCTATAACCTAACCAGGGTGGAGTCAAAATAATTACCTCATCTCCCTCACCAGCTAACATTTGCAGACAAATCGCCAAACCAACTACAGTACCATTGGTCATAAAAATATCTTCAGGCAATATAGAAAGTCCGCGTTTATCCTGAAGAGCAGCGGATACAGTGATCCGTGATTGTGGAATATTTCCCTTGTAGCCATACCACCCTTGATTTTGCGGTACACTCCAACGCTGTAAGGCTTCTACAAACCCTGGAGGTGGTATTTCATGGGCATCACCGATAGTAAAATCAATACTTCCCGGCTCAGTTCGGCGACTCATATAGGTCGCTTGGGTAAAGAATTGTCTTATAGGGGTCTGGTAACTTAATAACTTTAGTAACCGTGGTGAGATAAAGTGAGTCTTCCCTTCACTTGTTGGATCTGGCATGAGCTTATTTGGATTATTTTTGTCGTACATAGTAATTGGGTAGTAGTGTATAGTAATTGCAGGTCACGGAACTCGCCTTAACGATAAATTATACTCATGGACAAAATACCGTCGCCCACATTCTTGACATTTATATCCTTTTTTACCACTTGTTTACCATAAGTATGAGCGTCTTTAATAATTTTCCCCGCAGGACATCTTAAACAAGTGATACTCATATATACTCAGGAGTATTGATATTATTTTATTAGTTTAACATGATCGTGCACCACTACCAACTCTCTCACTCTTTACTGCATTACGGCATCATTTCGCAACAATTTGTAACGCATCAGCCGTAGAACCCAGTACCCTACACCGTCCACACAAACCAATCCCGGCGTTGCTGAATAGGGGTATGGTTTAGCAATCGCGTGCGGTGAGTAATGCTCGATCGAAATAATTAATTGAATAGGGAAGGCGAACATCATTAAACGTGAGATAATGAATAAGTAGCTTAATTGGATATCTGAGCATTTGTTCGGCTGCCAGAATAACAAAAACTCTTTCGTTTTAAGCGAGCCAGATAGTGTCTTAATATTGTGTTTTCACCTTCAACAGCAAGTCATGTAAGTTGGGTACATAATTTGGTTTCTCTCTGGAATAAACATTGCATAAACTTTGGGGCCATCCGTCACATAAAAATAGCATCCCCATCTACTAACTACATCCCACAAAGGTTCAAACGTTTTAGGACGCTCGGTCTCCTAATACCCATCCTAGAATACCTCGTCTAAAGTAATTTACTGCTGTCCACACCCAGATTGTTTTTTTATCCTATAAAGATTTGTAGCTCATCTAGTTCTCCTACTTCTGGAATTGTCTCTGGATCGTAAGCGGATGATTATTAAAGTTCCCTCTTTTTCATCATCCCCGGTTGTTTCCCAATTTCCCGACAAGCCAGAAATCGCAAACAGTTCCTCTGTAGCAGCAACTGCATCTTGTCCTTCGACGCTGATTTGAATATCTGCCATTACTTTTTATTGCCAGTCTACGTCATCTAATTATATCTCAGCAATTTATATGCGGGCGATCGCACTTAAACATCCCTCTCTCATCCGATCGATCCCCTCTCCTCCAACAAAACATCCGCCCCAGCAGCTTAAGTTTCGGACAGCGGGGGAACTGATACGGCGATATAATCTATTCTAAAGTCCTTGGCGGGGCGATCGTAAACCCCATTTAATAACGCTTGTAAATCTACAATTGGTTCAGCATCACCTACACGCAAAGGCAACGGAGAGGATTGTGAAAATTAAATGCACAACAGCTTATCATTTGTATTAATTGTGGAACGGGCGTCTCGCCCGTTAAGTGAATCGTGGAAGGGAGAGACGCCCATTAAGTGAATCGTGGAACGGGCGTCTCGCCCGTTCTAAAATCTGCGATTAAAATCGCTTAAAAATCGCCGTAACTGCTAATAGCAGCCTGCAATCTCCCAATCACTTCATCAACCGAAATCGCCCCCAACTCCCCAGAAGCCCGAGTCCGAATATTCAAACTATTCGCCTCAACTTCCTTCGCACCCACAACACCCATCACCGGAATTTTATCCTTCTCAGCATTGCGAATCAACTTGCCCAAACGCTCGCTATCCTCATCAGCTTCAGCGCGAATATTGAGCGCCTTCATCTTCGCTGCCACTTCCTTCGCAAACGGCAAAAACTCCGCGCTGACAGGCAACAACCGCACCTGAATCGGCGCCAACCACAGCGGAAAATCGCCCGCATACTGCTCGATCAAAATCCCGATCAAACGTTCCAAAGAACCGAAAGGAGCGCGGTGAATCATCACCGGACGCTTGCGAGTGCCGTCTTCAGCGACATATTCCAAATCAAAACGTTCTGGCAAATTGTAATCTACCTGAACAGTTCCTAATTGCCATTCTCTATCCAAGACATCTTGGAAAATGAAATCGAGTTTCGGCCCGTAAAACGCCGCCTCCCCAATTCCCTCAAAATAATTCATTCCCAAAGTTTCCACCGCGCGGCGGATTGCACCTTGAGCCTTTTCCCAAGCTTCATCGGAACCGATGTATTTCTCTAAATTGTTCGGATCGCGGAAACTCAAACGCGCTTTAAAGTTTTTCAGTTGCAGACTCTTGAAGACTGACAGAATCAAATCCACCACATTCAAGAATTCAGCATCTAACTGTTCCGGCGTGACAAATAAGTGGGAATCATCCACCGTAAAGCCGCGCACCCGCGTTAAACCGCCCAATTCTCCCGATTGTTCGTAGCGGTAAACTGTGCCGAATTCCGCTAAGCGCATCGGCAATTCGCGATAGGAACGCAATTCGCTTTTGTAAATCTGAATGTGAAAAGGGCAGTTCATCGGTTTCATGACAAAACCCTGTTCGTTTGCTGCAGCTTCCTCATCCTCCGCCATCAGCGGAAACATATCTTCTTTGTATTTCTGCCAGTGGCCGGAAATTTTAAACAAATCCACTCTGGCAATGTGCGGAGTCACTACTTGCAAATAGCCGCGCTTGATTTGTTCTTGTTTCAAGTAATCTTCTAAAATACTTCTCAAAACAGTGCCTTTCGGCGTCCACAAAGGCAAACCCGGGCCCACCGCATCGGCAAAAATAAATAAGCCTAATTCTTTACCTAATTTGCGGTGATCGCGTCTTAATGCTTCTTCTTTGCGGTGTTTGTATGCTGCTAGCTGTTCGGGAGTTTCCCAAGCAGTGCCGTAAATGCGCTGTAACTGAGCTTTGGTTTCGTCGCCGCGCCAGTAAGCGCCTGCTAGGCTTTCTAGCTCGATCGCCTTTGGATTCAACTCACTGGTATTTTCTAAGTGAGGCCCAGCGCACAAATCCCACCATTCTTCACCCACATGGTAAAGAGTAATTGGTTCGATCAAACCTTCTAAAATTTCTAATTTGTAAGGTTCGTTAATCTCCTTAATTCTGCGTTCCGCTTCCTCGCGGCTGACTTCTTCCCGAATTACAGGCAATTTACGGTTGATGATTTTGATCATCTCTTTTTTAATGGCTTTTAAATCCTGTTCCGTAAAAGGTTCGGGAGTGTCAAAGTCATAATAGAAACCGTTTTCAATCCAAGGGCCGATCGTCACTTGCGCCTTGGGAAATAACTTCTGCACCGCCATCGCCATAACGTGGGAGGTGGTGTGGCGAATTTTTTTTAGTGCCTCCGACTCACTCGTGCGGGGCAACTCAATCTTAACGGACTCTTCTGGAGGGGACATGGATTGTGAGCTAGACATCGGCTGAATTAGCAATTAATTTAGTTGCAGTTGCTTCTATCTTACTAAGATTGGGACAGTAAGCGCCGACTTCCGGCTGGGGGACACTCCGGGAAATTACAACAACGGCCCTGATGGTTGCGACGTTTAGTGCCTCCCGCACTCCGACTCTCAGAAACCGGATTTTTTACTATTTTGGTGGGCTGTAACTAAGTATTGCCTGAAAAAACCCGGTTCTAACCACCCGTGAGTTCCCGAACTAATTTGGCAGAATTTGAGGATTTCGACTCAAAAATCGCTGCTGACACAATTAAATTTATTCACACCCACCTGCTAATTGTTGTTAAATCATTGAATTTTTGTTAAAAATATGTTACAATTTGTAAACCTCGTCTAAGACTATAATAGATAAATAACCCAATTTTGATCCATGCTTAATTCCAATTTGCCCGAGCCAGAATTGCTCAAAGCGTTACTGGAACCGCTGTTAGAGGATTTCAATTACTGGTTCGACCGATCGGCAAACCTCTTAGAAAGTGAGGAAATGCCCTTTCTCAGCGACGAGGAGCAATCTGACTTGCTGGCGCGAGTCAAACAGGCTCAGCAAGAAGTAGGCGCAGCTAAAGGTCTATTTCAAGCAACCGGAGGTCAAGTTGGGATTGAAACCACAGCACTGATGCCGTGGCACAGACTGCTCGCCGAATGCTCGCAAGTATCGGCACGCTTTCGCTCATTGCAGTCAGCTCCCCCTGGAAAATAAGGAAGCGAGTTCAAGTTAAATTTGCAGTCAAATCCCCAACCTTGGGAAATGTGGCGGCCCACTTGACAACCTCAAACAGATTTCCAGTTAATAAGTTATTACTTGCTGAAACACTTTTGTAAATTGCTGTGTGGCTGTTTAGCCCGGAGGAGAAGATAATGTTGCACCTGCTTTATATTTTAGCTTTTACCGTTCTTGCCTTTCTGGCAGTCGGTAACTTAATCCGCAGTCTAGTCACCGTTGGTATGGAGTCTCAGCGTCCTCAACAATTCATGGCAAATAATCGCCACCCATCCTATCCTGGCTCTCAATCTGTACCGCATCCAGAACTTTTAGACGAACAGGGAAACATAGTCAATGAGCCACTGTTAGTGATGCGTTCGCTGACTGTCCAAGACGCCCGCGAACAATTAGATGCTCTCTACAAATCATCTCCGGGCGGCAGCGACGAAGGGGGCGAACTAGCCTAATACAACCACAGCCGCAGCATTTATACTTAGGCGCTATGCCTCAAAAAAAATATAGGACTTACAAGCTAGGTGTCCGAAACCCTTTTTCTTCATAGATTTTGGTGAAAATCGTTTCCGCGCTTCATCGGAATAATAATTTTCCGAGTTCAGTGCAAGCTTAAGATATCGCGATGATGCTCGCACCCTTGGCATCATTCCGCATCTAACCAGATTGGATATAAGTCCTCAAAATAATTGGCCGTTAGTTTTTAACTAATGGCCAATTATTTGTGATTTTTGAAAGTTTAATTGCCGATTAGCCCGATCGATCGCCAAAAACCGGTTCGCCAAAAACCGATACAGATGGCACTGATATCAAATAGCTCAAGAATAGTATAATGCAAGAGATCCGCAAGCGGTGCCTAACAAGTCTGAATGGTGAGAGTGCTAACGCCCGAATCGAAGCCTGAATAGATGAGTTGGCGTCAAAACCTAGAGGTAAAAACAGGTGACTTTGGGATGAACTCAAGGTCTTGGAGGCATACCTCTGCTTAGATTCGTCTAAATGATATGGCTACCATGATATGACTTAAACAGTCGTGTTATGAAGCATAAATGTATCAGATACTGAAAAGGGATCGCTCTAAACCTCCTATCGATCCTGTTTTGTCATCGGCAAAAATGCACGTTGAAGGCTAGATGATCGTCCCTATTTCGCTACTGGCAGAACTTCTGCAAGCTTTGCCCCAACTGCGGGCACAAATTTATTTCAAATCTTCCATGACAGCCTTGTCTCACGCGATGGAAGACTTAGTTTTGGCGGGTTCGGACGAGGAACCGCTAGTCATTGCAAGCTTTCAGCGAGAGCGCTTCTACCGCCAGGAAGCTCACCGCTACCGACGAATTGCCTCACGCTCGTCTCAGGTATACGTGCTGGCAGCACCGGAAACTGACTTTAAAAATGATTCGGAGTGTCACGAAACTGTCGCGTTTGCACCGGAGGACGGATTAAGTAAAGAGTGGCACTTAGTAGTGCTGGGGCAAAACTACTCAACTTGCCTGATTTGTCAAGAAAAAATTGTGCCGATCGACAACCAAGACGATCGCGGGCCACAGTTGATGGATCAAGCTCGCAGATTTGAAGGAATTTGGACGTTCGATCGCGAGGTAAGCTCCAAAGCTGCCGCATTGTTGCTCGATAGAATTGTCAATTATCGCCCGGAATTGGCCGAAAAGATCGAGCAAGCCCGAACTGCTTACAAGCTCGTCAAAACACCGAAAAAAACCAGGAAATCCGCCAATTCCAAAGCCGCCAAACCCGACATAATTACGGGAAAAAACTCAAAAATTCCCAATCCAAAATTGAGCGATGCTTTTACCGAACGCTTAGTAACCTACTTGCAAGCAGGCCAGCACAAATTGCTCAAAGCATACAGCGCCATCGCCGCTCAGGAACGCAAAGAACGCCTGGTAAACTTAATTACCACGGCAATGCGGCAGTCTCTCAACCCGCAAGAAATCGTCGAAGTTGCAGTGCAAGAACTGGGCACTGCCCTGTCGGCAAGCCGGTGTTTGATTTATCGGTGCAAGGCCACAGATGTGGCGGTCAAAATCGATCGCGAGTTTTTGGCTCCGGGCGCTAGTTCCATGCTGGATCAGACTTGGCTGTTGCAGGAAAATCAAATATGGAGCGACGCGGTGGCGCGGCAAGAGCGAGTTTACATCCAAGACACAGCACAACACCCGCTGATTGTCAATACAAAATCCCTGAAAAAAACTGTAAAAAATTGGCAAATTGTCTCTTGGTTAATGGTGCCAGTGCTTTATCAGGGGCGGGTTTTGGGAATGGTGGAAATGCACCAGTGCCGATCGGTTTTACCTTGGGAAGAAGACGAAATTGCTTTAGTAGAGGCGATCGCCACCCAACTCGGAGCCGCCTTAATTCAAGCCGAAACCTACGCTCATTTAGAAGAACTCAACCAACAATTAGAAGCATTAGACCGCACTCGCAGCAATCTAATTGCCATCACCGGACACGAACTCCGCACCCCTCTTTCTACGATTCAAGTTTGTTTGGAAAGTTTGAACTCCGAACCAGATATGCCCGCAGAATTGCGGCAAATCATGTTAGAAACTGCCCTCGGCGATGCCGATCGAATGCGGAAACTCGTGCAGGATTTCTTAACTCTTTCTCACTTAGAAAGCGGGCGAGTCCAATGGAATGTAGAATCGCTGACGCTGCAAGAATGCGTTGATTTGGCCCTCAGCAGCGTGCGATCGCGCACGGTCGATCAACAGTTACCGGAAATTATCGCCGAGGTGTCGGCAGAATTGCCTTTAGTGCAAGCTGACGGAGAGTGGTTGGTGGAGGTGCTCTCCAAACTGTTAGACAACGCTTGCAAATTCACCACACCTCAAGGAAGCGTGACTGTGCGAGCGAAATGCAACGGTTCTCGAATGGTGGAAGTGCTCGTAGCCGATACGGGGAGGGGAATCGAGGCGAACAGTTTAAAAGTAGTGTTCGATCGATTTTATCAAGAAGAAGGAGCTTTGCGCCGCAGCGCCGGCGGTACAGGTTTGGGATTGGCAATTTGCAAACAAATTGTTGCCGGCTGGGGCGGCAACATTTGGGTAGATTCGGCCGGAAAAGATAGAGGGAGCGAATTTCACTTTACTATTCCGATTGTTTAGATTGATAGGAATTGGGCATTGGGAATTGGAAATGGGGCATTGGGCATTGCGAATTGTTGATTAGAACTCACATCTGTCAAATGTCAACTAAATGGTTTGTAGTGAGGACTTTAGTCCTTAGGAGTCATATCAAGTCCGATTGCATCGGACTTGTATAATGGGGCGATCAGCTAAGACCTTTAAACTCGAAGAGGCCAGAAGCCTCCTGAATCGCCTTGAAATCCACCACACCCCTAAACATGGTTCATGGCTTAATATGGAAATCGAATATGCTGCCCCCAGGATGATGCTTCTGGCGAATTGCGATGTTATGAATATCGCTATGTTCGTTACCCTGATAAGCATAGCCACCCGGTGCTGGAATATCGACTTTCACAGTATCGACGGTATTCGATGTGCGCAAAACGCTCACCAACTTCCCGGATGCCCCGCCCTGCGTCAACTCAATCACACCGATCCCAGGACAACTCCCTTGCGAGGCATGATTAACTGAAACTGGAATCGGTCCCCGTAATGCCACAACCAAGTATTTATTCTCTGGTGTTGCTTGCATCAGATCCGGTGCGGGATCGTTCGATAGGGATCGGGGATAATCCGGCACTGAAGTCGATGCACAAGGACCGATGTTGTTACCCTTCCCATCAGCGGAGGTAAGGTCATAGGAAGTTATCGCCAAGGTTTTGGTATTGAATACCTCAATCCGATTTTGAATTCGATCGGCGGCATGAACGTAGAGACCGTCCAGGGTCTGGGCAATCCCGTGGGCGTCACGGCGCGTTGAAACACCGGGAAGCTGTCCGGTACTGTTCGAGGCTTGACCACTGCTATTACCACCTGTTGCCGTGTTGTTGGGATCTTTGAAAATCACTCGCGGTGCGGGTGTATTCGGTGCATTCGCGGTTTTGCCGAAGGCCTGAGTATTGATGTCATAAATTGTATAGGTCGATTGGGTTGCACCGGCTGCCGAGGTTCCCACGCCCGTATTCAACCACATATTCTTACTAACTTGCACACCGCCACAACCTGCGCCATTGAAGAATTGGTTGCTATATTCACCCACGATCGACATAGGAGTTGTTTTGGCATCAGCCACCATCAACCCGCCCCCTGAAAAACTGACAAATACCTTACCGTTATCGGCAGGAACTGGGCAAATAATCATATTCATCGGACGTCCACCGAGAGGGGCATCCGATCCGGTGCCGCAGCCATTTTCCTTACAGAGTCCGTTGGGTGTGAGGTTGCCTAAAGCTTGCAAATCGTAGTTCCCCGTAATGCTACCGATCATCGATCGACCCTGGCTATTCTTGCCGAGGTAAACCTTGGGTTGATCCGAGATTTGTAAATTTTTCCCAACCCCTAATGAAGCCGATTTGTTAAACACAGCGTTTATAATTTTGCCACCACGATCGCGTTTAATGTCTATTCGCTCCAGCACTTTACCGTTCAAGTTAGCAATCAGCAATGCTGAACCATTGGTGTTCCAGAATGACATATGGACCGATCGACCTTCCGAGGTCCCGGAAACCCGAAACAGTGACACAGCTTCTTTTGTCTCGCCATCAATAATCCCAACATAGCCGCCATCTGGGGCAAAAAAGCTGGCGTTCAGATAACGATTCTGTGGGTCTGACAAAACCCCATGCAACCGCCCAAAACCTGATACATTACCGAGCGTATTACCCGTCAGTCCATTAGTATCATACTCTTTCAAACTGGTGGGGAAGACATCGTATAGATTGCACGGACCGGTGCCAGGTCGATTACGACCATCACAACCGATCGGTGCAGCGGGTTTGCCAGTTTTGACTTGTTGATTCAAATCCCGACTGTCCCAAATCCAGATGAAGCTTCCGCTGACGCCAGGAGCGCTAGCTCCTGCTTGAGAATTGGACTGATCCGATGCCCAAACTTCATAGTCCATCGCCGATCGGGCTAATCCCTTGGGAATATCAAACGCAAATGCGATACCCAATAGGAGCAAAGCACTGACGAACACGACCAAAAAACGCGATCTTTTTCGCATGATAATATCCTGCAATGAAAAGTTCAAAATACATATATAACATGAAAATTTTACTTGTTTAGCCCGGAAAAAGATTTTTGTGACACGTATATTCCCAATAGTTCAAGGCTATTGCGTTACTTACAACTCAGATGAAATCTACCCAAGCTATCCCCAACAAGCCACAACTACAATTAGGTTCTCAAGGTAAAGCGGTACTGGAACTCGAACAACTGCTAACCAAGTTGCAACTTTATCGGCACCCTGCTAAAGGAATTTTTAACAAAGCAGTGGAATTTTCTGTGAAGCTGTTTCAGTTTCGGGTTTTCTTGTCGCCGGACGGCATTGTCGGGCCACTGACTTGGCAGGCGCTTTATACTGCAGCTCCAGTTAATATGCCGGTACTGAGATTGGGCAGTTCTGGGGAAGCAGTCGCTACTGTTCAGGAAGTTCTCAAAAGTTCCAAGCATTATGGCGGTAAAATTGACGGCGACTTTGCAACTTTGACGGACAAAGCTGTTCGCGCGTTTCAAAAAAGCTTTGGGATTGAGGCCGACGGGATTGTCAATCAAGAAACTTGGACTGCTTTGAGCCAAATTCCGCGCGGCTATGACCCTAAGTGGTTCTTGACTTAGGGTTGCGCGGTAAATTGTTCGATCGTGTGTGGGGGAAAATTGGGGGAATGTGCGATTATTCGGGTGCCCCACAAGCACCAGAATAATTGCTGTTTTTTTTTTGATTATTTTTTCGGTATTCGTGCTGCCTAATTCTGTTTTCTAACTTTGGTTAAAGTTACCAATAATCAATTATTAATTACTAATTATCAATTATCAGAAAAGATCGATCGCCAAAAAACTGTTAATTTTCCTTACAATTTCGAGAACAGCGTGCAGTCTCAATGATACGATGCCGTAAAAATCCTTTGGATATATCTATGGCCGAACAACTTACTGGACAACCCCCAATCTTCGGCGGCAGCACCGGCGGCTTGCTGACCAAGGCGCTAGTTGAAGAGAAGTACGCTATCACTTGGACTAGCCCCAAGGAGCAGGTGTTTGAAATGCCTACTGGTGGCGCTGCGATTATGCGTCAAGGCGACAACTTGCTGCATCTGCCCCGCAAGGAGCAGTGCATCGCTTTGGGTGGCCAGCAACTGCGGGCTAAATTCAAAATCACCAACTACAAAATTTACCGCGTGTTTCCCGACGGTACTACTGAGTACCTCCATCCCAAGGATGGCGTGTTCCCTGAGAAGGTGAACGAAGGTCGTCCCTACAACGGTAAGATTGACCGCAATATTGGCAGCAATCCAAATCCGGCTAAGCTGAAGTTCAGCGGTAAGAAGACTTTCGATCCTTAGAGCATGACTGCATGGCTGAGCAAAACATAGGTAATATTCCCTGTAAGGCTCAGCTTGTAAACTTGTTTTTGCAGTAGTATTCTGACGCAGCAGGCTAAGCCCGCAGCGCCAAAATACTACTGCAAACTTCTAATCTTATTAAAAGTTAATCGTTAAATTAAAAATGAATGTCGTAATCAGGCGAGCGCAGCCTTCTGATATCGATGTTTGCGCTGCCATTACTTATGAAGCTTTTAAAGATATTTCCGATCGCCATCAATTCCCTACAGATTTTCCGACGCTGGATTTTGCCACCGAAATAACGGGCTTGCTAATCGAGAGTCCGGTATTTTTTGGGATCGTAGCCGAGAGCGAGAGTGCGGTTGTCGGCTGCGGGTTTATGGACGAACGCAGTCCGATTCGCGGTATCGGGCCCGTCAGTGTCGATCGAACTTTTCAAGGTCGCGGCACGGGACGCGAAATCATGAAAGCTTTGCTGGAACGCGGACAGGACGCTGTAGGTATCCGTTTGGTTCAGGAATCTTTTAATATGGCGTCGCTGTCGCTGTACGCTTCTTTGGGTTTTGAGGTGAAGGAACCTTTCGTGTTAATGGAAGGGAAGTTTCGCAGCCAGCCGCAGCATGGGTTTGAGGTGCGGCCGATGGCTAGTGAGGATGTTGAGGAATGTGCGGCTTTGTGTAAAAAACTGTGCGGGTGCGATCGAACTTCGGAGATTGAAGACGCCTTGAATTACTATTCTCCCTTCGTTGCCTGCAAGCAAGGTCGCATTGTGGCTTATACTTGTGCGGTGTCTGCTTTGGGCCACAGTGTCGCCCAAACAGAAGCGGATATGCAGGCTTTGCTCTTGGGGGCTGCTGCGTACAGTTCCGAAGAATTGCTTTCTTTTCACTTGCCGCTGAGGTACGCAAGTTTGTTTCGTTGGTGCTTGCAAGAGGGGCTGCGCGCCCTCAAACCCATGGCGGTGATGGCAGTTGGCGAGTATCGGTCGCCGGAGGGATGTTGGTTTCCGTCTTTTGTTTATTGATTGTATAGCGAAGTTAGTATATGATATTTCCCGATTTCTCACAATTCTCGGAACTGGCGAAACAAGGCAATTTTGTACCCGTGTATCAAGAATGGGTTGCGGATTTGGATACGCCGGTGTCTGCGTGGTATCGGGTTTGTGCGGGTCAACCTTACAGTTTTCTGCTGGAGTCGGTGGAAGGTGGGGAAAAACTTGGGCGTTATAGTTTCTTAGGGTGCGATCCGTTGTGGATTTTGGAGGCAAGGGGATCTCGCACAACTCAAGTTTACCGTGACGGTTCGGAAAAAGTATTTACGGGCGATCCGTTTGTAGCTTTAACTGAATGTTTGGAGTCTTATCAACCGGTGAAATTGCCGCAGTTACCGCCGGGAATTGGCGGGTTATTTGGTTTTTGGGGTTACGAGTTAATTAAGTGGATAGAACCGCGAGTTCCCGTGCATCCAGCAAGCGAGAATGATTTGCCGGATGGATTGTGGATGCAGTTGGATAATTTGCTGATTTTTGACCAGGTGAAGCGGAAAATTTGGGCCGTCGCCTATGCGGATTTGCGGGAGGTTGGTGTTGATTTGACCGAGGCTTATCAGCAAGCGTGCGATCGGGTTGGTAAGTTAGTTCAGAAGCTGCAATCGCCGCTTTCCCGGCAATCTACTCTCATAGAATGGACACCTCCCAATAACGGGCAAGATGCCCGTTCCACAACCGGAAACACAGAATTGGCTTACACTAGCAATATTACCCGTGAAAAGTATTGTGCCAATGTCTTAAAGGCTAAGGATTATATCAAAGCCGGAGATATTTTTCAAGTAGTTATTTCGCAGCGACTAGAGGCTGAATACAGTGGCGATTCTTTTGCACTTTACCGATCTTTGCGTCTCATAAATCCTTCTCCGTACATGGCTTATTTTAATTTCGGAGATTGGCAGATTATCGGTTCGAGTCCCGAGATTATGGTGAAGGCGGAAAACACTGCTGATGGCAAAAAGATAGCAACTTTGCGACCGATTGCCGGCACTCGCCGCCGGGGGAAAACTCCTCAAGAAGATGATGCTTTGGCTGCTGAATTGCTGCAAGATCCGAAGGAAATTGCGGAACACGTCATGTTAGTTGATTTGGGCAGGAACGATTTAGGAAGAGTTTGCCGAAACGGTACTGTAAAAGTTGACGAATTAATGGAAATTGAACGTTATTCTCACGTCATGCACATTGTGAGCAATGTGGTGGGAGAATTGGCTGAGGATAAGACTGCTTGGGATTTGTTGAAAGCTGGTTTTCCTGCGGGTACGGTTAGCGGTGCTCCGAAAATTCGGGCGATGGAGATTGTGCACGAGTTGGAAGGTTGCCGCCGGGGGCCGTATTCTGGGGTTTACGGGTATTATGATTTTGAGGGGCAATTGAATAGTGCGATCGCAATTCGGACTATGGTTGTTCGCTCTCAAGGAGGCGATAAACATTCGGTTTCTGTCCAAGCTGGCGCTGGTTTGGTGGCTGATTCTAACCCGGATATGGAGTACGAAGAAACGCTGAATAAAGCCAGGGGAATGTTAGAGGCAATTCGCTGTTTGAAGTAGCGAGGCGGAGCCTCTGGATCTGTGTTACCAGGCTCTGCCTGGTAACAAGAAACGGCCAGAAACAGCAGTAATTATTGCATTATTGTCCAATTTACCTAAGCCCCTAATATTCGAGCGACCGAAACTGCAATATCAGGAAAAGCCAGCGGATTAATATTACCCTGAGTCAGAGTTTCTCTCGATTGATATCCTTCATTGGTAGGCTCTCGAAATACTATTAATTCCATAGTTCGCAAATTGACAACCCAATACTCAGAAATGCCGGCTTCCGCATAAATCTTGCTCTTGATTCCCAAGTCTTTGCTCAGAGTATAATCCGAATATTCTATCAGCCAAAAGATGTTTTCTGGATAGGGATGATGTTCTCGGTAATCTTGTCCCAAACGTTGAATTACAGCGATATCGGGTTGTGGCTCGGAGTTGCTTGGCGGCAAGATAATCGGTTTACCTTGGCGGATTTTAGCTTGATCGCCCAGCAAATAAATTAGGTACTCTCCAGCCTCATCGCTAGAGTAAGCATGAGATTCTCCTTCGGGAGCTATTTCGATTATTTCTCCATCTATTAATTCAGCATTTCGCCCTTCCAGAATGCCGGCTGCAATGATGCGGTGGTAGTCTGCAACCGTCCATTTTACAGTCGTGACACTCACGGCGATTACTCCTATGTTTTTATTCTGATTTTATACACGATCGCCTATGAACCGAATTTTTTCGCTCGCGCCGGGCGGTTGAAACCGCGTCTTGTCAAACAAAACCCGACGAAAGCCGGTTGAAGACTCGATCGCACTTAAAACTCCTATCCCCCGCCGCTAACTCCCTCCAATCGCAGGAAATGCACGGTGCCCGGTACACCCCCCGCTACCACTGTCACCCCATCAGGCGCGATCGCACAGCAATCAAACCAATTATCTCCGGTGAAACTAGCAATTTGTTGGCCGCTAGCCAGATCCCAGATTCTTAGGGTCATATCCAATGAAGCCGAAATTACTCGTTTGCCGTCGGGTGCGATCGCGAGTGCCTGTACAAAGCTAAAATCCTCGGTGAGGGTTTGAATTTCCCTGCTGCTGTCTGTGTCCCAAATTTTCAGCGTGTTAAGTTGTGGAACCGAAATCCCTATGAAGCCGTCGGGTGCCATCGCCACTGCATATACATAGCCAGTATCGGTGAGAGTTCTCAGTTCGGTTCCGTTGAGCAAATTCCAGACTTTTACGGTGTTATCGTCTGAAGCCGAAATTGCTGTCAGACCGTCGGGTGCGATCGCGACTTGCCTTATCGAGTTAGTATGACCGGTGAGCGTTCTCAGTTCGCTGCCACTGGCCAAGTCCCAGATTTTTAGGGTGTTATCGTCTGAAGCCGAAATCGCTGTCAGGCCGTCGGGCGCGATCGCGACTCCCCTTACCGAGTTAGTATGACCGGTGAGGGTTTGAAGTTCTCTACCTGTCTCGGTGTCCCAGATTTTTAGGGTGTTATCGTCTGAAGCCGAAATCGCTGTCCGGCTATCCGGTGCGATCGCGACACCCCTTACCGGGCCAGTATGACCGGTGAGAGTTCTCAGTTCTATGCCAGTGTCTGTGTCCCAGATTTTAAGGGTTTTATCCGATGAAGCCGAAATTGCTCGTTTGCCGTCGGGTGCGATCGCCACTGCTTGTACCCCGAAATAATGGCCGGCGAGGTTACGCCAACATGGCCCCACTATTAAATTCCACCTCAAAGGCCGCAGCCAAGGACTATTTTTCGACTGCTTGGCTTGTTCCAACATCCTCTGAAACTCAGGCTTTTCAAAAGCAAGCAATCTCCCCCATAATTGACCTGCTAATTGCGTTTTATCCCTTTCCAAAATTGGTGCTGACCTGTGAAGTACCTGTTGAATCCAGTAGAGATAATCTCGACTTTGCTCCGGCCCACCCAACAAATTAGAATCTGTCGCTAAATCATAATCCTCAATTAACGCTTGAAGCCCCAGCTCATCCAGTTTCGCCTCCATAAAATCGAAATCCGTTAACAACTGGTACAGCTTTTCCCCTTGCCCACTTTCTACTAAATGCCTTGGCAGAGTTTCTAAAGTATAAAGTCGCTTTTCCCGCGACATTTCCCCTAACTCTTGTTTAAACTCACTCATCGTTACAAATCCCTCAACAAATTCTTACAAATCCCTGTTTCTCTATATCTTTCCAATTCTAAGCGCTTCTTTAAAGTGCGTCAAATCGTCGCGGTGACTCGATCGATAAAATAAATCTGCTTTGTAACGCTGGATGTAAAATATCAGTTATCGACTTTTACCAAAGGCATAATTATGAATTTTTATATAGTTGACGTGTTTGCGGAGTCAAAATATGCTGGCAATCAACTAGCTGTATTTTGCGGTGCGGGAGTTGCCGAACTATCTGAGGCCCAAATGCTGCTGATAGCGAGGGAAATCAATTATTCAGAAACTACGTTTATTCGATCGCCCGATCCGCGAGATGGCGGCTATGATGTGCGGATATTCACGCCCAAGAAGGAATTGCCCTTTGCCGGTCATCCGACTTTGGGCACTGCGTTTGTGTTGCAGCAAGAGATTATTCGCGAAAAGGTCGATCGAGTAATTCTCAATCTAGCCGTCGGTCAAATTCCAGTTACATTTAATTACCACAATGAATCGGCAGATATTTTGTGGATGCGACAAAACGCGCCTAGTTTTGGTCAAGTTTTATCAGCCGGAACTCTGGCAAATGTGCTGAATTTAGAAACCGATGAAATTGATTCGAGATTCCCAATTCAAGAAGTTTCTACGGGAGTGCCGTTTATAATTGTCCCATTAAAAACTCTCGACTCGCTCAAAAAAGCTCAAGTCAACTTAGATAGATATTTTGAGCTGATTGATACCACAGAAGCGAAAGAAATTTTAATATTTTGCCCAGAAACTTACAGCGACATTAATGATTTAAGCGTGCGAGTTTTTGCCCATTCATTAGGAATTCCTGAAGATCCGGCGACTGGCAGTGCTAACGGCTGTTTGGCTGGATATTTGGTAGAATATGCTTATTATGGGGAAGCAAAGATTGATGTCAGAGTTGAGCAGGGTTATGAAATCGAGCGACCTTCTTTGCTGTTATTACAAGCCGCTAAGAATGAAGGGGAAATAACAGTTTTGGTGGGTGGTAATGTGGTGATGGTTGCTAAGGGAGAATTTGTGTAGAATATTTAATGGCAAATTATTAACCGCAGAGGCACGCAGCTAGATTTAGAGGCTTCTTTGGCGATCGAGATCTTACAATTTTGCTAATATGAGGTAGCTCATATTCATTGATTCGCGTGATTGTTAGGCTAAAAAAGTCATCAATACCAGAGGCTTTCCAATGCTGCAAACCTTTTCGCGGACTTTAAATGTATCCCCTGAGGCTTCTGAAGCCCTGCTTTCACTTCCATTAACCAGCTTGCTCGATTCACCGGACTTCAATCAATTATTCGCAAGTCTGGATAGTGGTTTGCTCAAAGAAACTTTGCCAACTGCAGGAACTGTTTTAGCTCAAAAGCTGCCGCCTTTTTACGACTGGTTGCAAACAGAACTAGGAATTAAAAACGTCCCTGAGAGTCCCGATCATACTACGAAATGGGTAATCGGTTTTTTGAAGAATCAAGAAAGTTTAACTCGTTTAGTTGATCTGCACAAATCAATTCCCAGACAGGCATTAGAACGAGCGATCCCTCGTTTAGTTAGCGCCTTTGATGAAGTTCAACCCACCGCTGTAAAGCAAGAATGGGAAAAAGCGATCGCAGCACTTTGTCTGGTTCTCGCAGTCGCAGCGCGGGAAAATCAGCCATCTGCGGCCTGAAGCAATTCTGTCTGAGTTTAAACAAAGCGCTTTTTTCGGAAAATTTGCAATTGAGTGCGATCGATCTCAACGACTACCGGCCGCCGTTTGTTGAGGACGATCGCATTGTGTCTGTTTACCAAAAGCAACTGAGCCAATACTACCACCAGGGCTCGTCTTTTCTGAAAATTGCCTTCAAAACGCGCCATTCGGACGATCGCCTCTTCGATTTTATAACAACAGTTGTTGCCTTTCTGGGAAATCACAAAAATCGTTCCCGGTATGTAATCGCCTTCATTTGCCCAGAAAGCATACCTTTCGCCTAAAGTAAAATAGTGAAAAACATTCTTAGCGGTGGAAGTTTTAGCTAACTTTTCCGAAACGCCCAAAGAATTAAAAATTACAGTGGATCTAATATAATCCGGGTATTTTGCTGCTATTTGCTGAGCAACTTTGCCGCCCAAACTTTCTCCGATGACATCCGGCGGATTCCCGCTGTGAAATTGCTGCTTTATCCAATCAATAGCACCCGCAGTTTGCGCCGATTTTAACTGTCGTTCTAGTTTTGCCATAAATACATCTGGCGTATCTTCCAAAACGCGCTCGAAAGGATACCAAGAACCGTAGCCGCGAATCACGATAACAGGCGGATTATTGGCCGAAATGGGAACGCGACTTTCAGCATAAAAACCAGTGCGAGAGTCTTCAAACACTTTTTCTATGATATAATTTCCATCAATAACTTGCCCTTCCTCGTGCCGAATGTAAATTGAAGGATTATTGGGTTTAAAAGTATCGTGCATTTGGGGTTTGGCAAACTTTTCGTAGAGGGAATCGAGCAAGTGCCTTCCCGTTTGCCGATCGACAAAATCCAATTCTGTTGTTTTCATTATTTGGTAGCGGCGGGTTTTACCAACAATATTTAATTACCACAAACAATCTACATAAACCCGCCCGCACACAACAGATAGCCCACATCAAATTTTACTTATATCAAAGGCGAAAAATGTACGTCGGGATTTACCGTTGGGCGAGGGCGGGTTTTAGAGATTGTCAATTATTGGCACATATTGTCGGTGAAACCCGCCCCTAGCAAATCACTTTTACAAAACTCGCAACGTGCTAGCAACACTATCGACTGCTTCCAGCGCGCGAATTTCATCGAGTGCTTGTTGAAAATTCCCTTCCCTAACATCGTGAGTCACGACGACAATTTCTGCTAAATCGCCGTGAATTCCCGTCTGAACAACAGATTCCAAACTAACTTTGTGGTTGCCGAAACAAGTGCCGAGTTTGCCAATTACCCCCGGAGTATCGCGCGTCAGAAAACGGGCGTAAAAGCGAGTAACAAGTTCCTGCATCGGAGCAATTTTGCAGTAGTGTTGGTGACTGCAACTCAGCAAAGGATGAGGAGTCGGAACAGCTTGGCTTTTCAGGATGGCCGCCACATTTATAATGTCGGATACTACGGCGCTAGCTGTGGGGCCCGCACCGGCGCCGCGCCCGTACAGCATCAATTGCCCGATCGGCTCTCCTTCGACTAAAATTGCATTGTAAACCCCGTTAACACTCGCCAGCGGATGAGTTTTCGGCACAAAAGTAGGATGGACTCGAATTGACAGGAGTTCGCTTTCTCCCTCCGCTTGCTTGCCATTGTAGCGGGAGGTTTCTTGAGCAATAGCCAACAATTTAATCACAAATCCCAGCTTGTCGGCGTAGTTAATATCAGCCGCACTAACTTTTCTGATACCTTCGCAGTGAACATCTGCTAATTTGATGCGTCCGCCAAAAGCTAGCGAGGCTAAAATAGCAATTTTATCGGCAGCATCTAATCCATCTACATCTGCTGTGGGGTCAGCTTCAGCATAACCTAATTGCTGAGCGTCGGCGAGCACTTCGGCAAAGTCTGCGCCTTCTGTTTGCATCCGCGTCAGGATGTAATTAGTTGTGCCGTTGACGATGCCGGTGACAGTTTTAATGCGGTTTGCACCTAAAGATTGTTTGAGGCTTTGAATGACCGGAATGCCGCCGCCGACAGCAGCTTCTAGCATTACGTAAACGCCTTTTTTGTTGGCGGCCTCGAAGATTTCATTCCCGTAGCGGGCGATAACTGCTTTGTTGGCAGTGACGACGTGCTTGCCGCTGGCAATAGCTTGCAGAATGAGCGATCGCGCCGGTTCCAATCCGCCAATCAGTTCTACTACAATATCAATTTCCGGGTCAGTTGCGATCGCTTCTAGGTCAGTTGTCAGCACATTTTCTGGCAATTGTAAAGACCGAGTTCGAGAAATATCGCGCACTCCCACCCGATAGATTTCCAATTCCTGCAACAGCGGATGGCGGCCGTCTGGGGAGAGCAAAATCTCTGCTGTTCCCGCGCCAACTGTACCCAAACCTAACAAACCAATTTTGAAAGCCACGACTTTGACCCGTAGAAACTCAATTAAGCCACAACCATTGTAGGCTATTCCCGTACCGGAGCAGTGAAAATAGTATTGTAGGGTACGCATTCGGTACCTTATATCAATTCCGGTTGCACTCATACATGGTTGTTGACTGTTGACTGTTGACTGTTGACGGGCGGGTCGAAAAACTGAATGGTTGAGTGTTAACTGTTGACTCGATTTTATTATTCCGATGCAACCGGAAACGATATTACAAGTCGGATATAATTGCCCTAAAAACAATTGTAGGGCGAGCCAAGCCCACCCTACAAATCAGATTAAATCAGGTAACACATTAATAAGTTTCAACGTGCCAACGGTGTTCTTTCTTCAACTGTTTCTGATAGGCAGCCCAGTCAACGCCGAACTTGCTAGATGCAGCCGACATTCCCTCATCAATTCCGCCTTCCATGCCCTTCAAACCGCAGATATAAGTGTGAGTATTCGGCTTTTGAACCAATTCCCACAATTCGTCTGCGTTCTCTTGAATCCGGTTTTGAATGTACATCTTGCCGCCGTCAACATTCTTTTGCTCGCGGCTGATGGCATAAGTCAAGCGGAAATTATCGGGGAACTCGCGCTGCAATTGCTCCAACTCTTCCTTATAGAGAATGTTGGGAGTGTAAGCAACTCCAAAGAACAGCCAAGCTAAACCTTTGAATTTGTAATCTGGATTGTTTTCTTTAAACATCCGCCACAAATAAGCCCGGAAAGGAGCAATACCCGTACCGGTAGCCATCATAATCACGGTGGCTTCCTCGTCGTCGGGTAACAGCATTTCCTTGCCTACGGGGCCGGTGATTTTGACATCATCCCCCGGTTGCAAACCGGTGAGAAAAGTCGAACAAACGCCGAACACTTGTTCGCCTGTTTCTGGGCTTTTGTACTCTAGGCGGCGGACGCACAGAGAGACTGTTTTGTCGTCTACATCGTCTCCGTGACGGGTGGAGGCGATCGAATACAACCGAATTTTGTGAGGTTTGCCGTTTTTATCTGTGCCATCGGGAATAATCCCGATACTTTGACCTTCGAGATAGTGCAAATTGCCTCCAGAAATGTCAAATTTGACGTGACGGACTGTACCCTCGCCGCCTTCTCTGACCAATTCTTCTGTAGAAATGCACTTACCAATATAGGGATTGGCCGGCTTGTAGAGGTTAACAGGAACCTGAACTTTTTCCTTGGCTTGAGTCATGGGCTTAGTTTCTTCTCCAGATTTCTGACTCTGTAGCCCTGCTTCTGGTGCGACTTTGCCATTTGTTTCGGGCGCGCTGTTTGAGGGGCGGATGCTGACAATTCTTCCACCCATGCGAGCAATCCTACGCATTTCCTGATTCATGCGATCGTAGGGCACGGAGATAAATACGCTGCCACTACGGCGAATCGGGTTACTTAATTGGTCAGTTGCTTGGCTCTGACGCATACCCTCCACTTCGTAAACAAAGATGCGGCTGCCTGATTCTGAGTTGGCCGCCACACCAGATATGCTTGGGCTGTACATTGGTTGATTTTCCTTCACGATACAGAGTTATAAAGAAAGAGAATGTGACGTTAGACTCAATTTACTTTTTTCTTAAGGCCATCGGGACTAATTGGCCGCGCCAATTTTTGGGCCTCGCCACGCCGGCGGGAAGGTTGAAGTTGCGATCGCTCGCGTATCAAATCCCTACTAGCCGAACGCCGCGCTCACCGAGCCCTATTGCGTTCGGCTGTTGACCTATAGCTATTGTTGTCTGCGTACTGCCAATATTTTACCCGATCGGGGGATCTGCCCCGATAAGTCCTTCTGATTTGGGGAGCGCCCCACCCGAGAAAGGAAGATTCGAGCAGTTTAATGAGGTTGAGCTTGTAGGGGGCGGACGCATTCTGGTAAGATTAACCGCTAAAGTTAGTATTAATTACTTGCCTTGAAGATTGCTTGGGTCTTCCCGGGCAGGCAGTCAACTCACTGCTGTATGCTGGTGAGAACTCGATCCTCTCGGGGTAGCAAAGCAGCATAAAGCCTGCTGGTCGCTACCTGCGGGCTGAAATTTTGTGGAATCTAGACTTGAGTTAGTTAGTAAACCGTGATTGTTTTAGAGGGAAACTATGACCAGTAAGCCGGATCGCGTGGTTTTAATTGGCGTTGCCGGAGATTCCGGATGCGGAAAATCTACTTTTTTACGCCGATTGACAGATTTGTTCGGGGAAGATTTCGTGACTGTAATCTGCCTCGACGACTATCACAGTCTCGATCGCAAGCAGCGCAAGGAAACAGGGATTACAGCCCTTGACCCCAGAGCCAACAATTTTGACCTGATGGCCGAGCAAATGAAGGCTCTCAAAGAAGGTAATGCGATCGACAAGCCGATCTACAACCACGAAACCGGTATGATCGACCCGCCCGAAAGGGTAGAGCCGAATCACGTGATTGTGATTGAGGGGCTGCATCCGCTGTACGACGAGCGAGTTCGATCGCTCCTCGACTTCAGCGTCTACCTCGACATCAGCGACGAGGTAAAAATTGCTTGGAAAATCCAGCGCGACATGGCGGAACGGGGCCACCGTTACGAAGACGTGCTGTTTGCGATCAATGCTCGCAAACCGGATTTTACAGCCTACATCGACCCGCAAAAGCAATATGCTGATGTGGTAATTCAAGTGTTGCCGACCAACTTGATCAAAGATGACAAAGAGCGGAAGGTTCTGCGCGTGCAGATGATCCAGCGCGAAGGCATCGCCAATTTTGAGCCTGCGTATTTGTTTGACGAAGGTTCAACAATTAACTGGGTTCCTTGCGGCCGCAAGCTGACTTGTTCCTATCCCGGAATTAAGATGTACTACGGGCCTGATGCTTTCTACGGTCACGAAGTCTCGATTTTGGAAGTAGATGGTCAATTCGAGAATCTCGAAGAAGTTATTTACATCGAAAGCCATTTGAGCAAGACTTCTGCGAAGTATGAAGGCGAGTTAACTCACCTGTTACTCCAGCACCGCGAATATCCTGGTTCCAACAATGGTACTGGTTTGTTCCAAGTGTTAGTCGGATTGAAGATGCGGGCGACTTACGAGAAGTTGACTGCAAAAGAAGCGAAAGTGGCTGTTAGTGTTTAGAACACAGACATGAAAGATTTGGGAGGCGCAATTGCGCCTCTTTTTTTGTGGAGAAATGAACCGCAGAGGGTGATTTTGGCGCAGAGAAGAGTTAGGGCATAATACAATTCATTTCAGAAATATCTAAATTTCAAAAAATGCCTGTATTGCCTATGAAATCGTGAGATGAGATTCGGAAAAAAGCGTTAACCCAAGCATATTGAGTTAGGGTAGAGTGTTTGGCAATAGAGAGTTTAAAAATGTTTTTCATGCTTGATTGAGGGTAGTTCTACTTTCTTGAATTATCTATAGCAATCCTATATGAATTGTGAAAAGGCATCAAATCTTTTCAAGTTAGGAAAATTGAAAAGATTATATTT
>NZ_JAUBRO010000061.1:0-35089 GCF_036701945.1 Microcoleus sp. MON1_C1
AGAAATCAGTTCACTATCTTCTTACACTTTCATTCTGGAAGCTTTATTCTATGCAGCTTCATATTAAATTGGTATAATGAGGTTTTGCATAATCAAGCAAATTATCCAAATACAGCTTTATTTGTTGTTAGCCGTATCAAAGTTAGTGGCTCAGGAGGAGATGTAGAGGCTACGGATGGCGTAATTAAATTAGTCATGCCTTGGCTACTTACTGATAGCGATCTAAAACCGATTGGTTATGAGTGTCAAGTACCTCAAGAGTAGCAACCTCCTAACAGTTGGGCGCAGCGGATTGACTGAAGTCGCTTGGATAGAATGTAAAGACACCGGCAACCGCTGACCCAAACCATTAGACCGCTATGTATGCGACATAAACTACAAGTTGCAATCAAATAAAGGCTAATCTTTGGAGGTTTTAATTGGAATTTCTAGAGATTTCAGGTACACCCAATGCTTAGAGAGTGAAGTGTAACTGCTAGATTCGCAGTTTGAAATCTAATTTTGCGCTCGCATCCTATCCTTCAACTTACTCCTGTAGATAGAGGAAAGTTTTAGAATTGGCTACTAAAATACGATCAAATCGTCTGCCAATTTGAAGCATTTGAATTTTTTCGCGTTGCAGGTACCGGATGCTGGGAAGCTAGGCTGCAAACAATCAGAGGAGAGGTGCTCTGAGATCTCGAAGACCGCAATCATGGTTCGACGATCGCTCGATCGTTATGTGCTGTTTGAGTATCGCCCTTGTCGTTTCAATCTTGCTGTTAAGCGCTAAGGCAAACTTTTTCCTGACTTCTGCGATCGCACAAATCCCAATGCAGCCCACGCCATCTAATCCCTGTAGCGCTTTGGCTCAGAGAGATTTTTCAGCAGCCATTCCCGATGCCCCTACCGCAATTCTGTCGGCTCAGATCGTTGATTCTAAGGCTCAAACACCTGAATACTGTGAGGTGAAAGGATACGTAACACCGCAGGTTCAGTTTGAGGTGCGCCTGCCGACTCAGAACTGGAATCGTCGCTATCTTCAGGTTGGCTGCGGTGGATATTGTGGCAGTTTGAGAGCAACACCCGAAAGTATCGCTGCACTCAATCAAAACTTTGCGGTGGCTTTTGACAACACCGGACACATCGGCGGCGGCATCGGTGCGGGAAGCGCACTCTGGGGACTGGATCAACCCCAACTGCGGATTGACTTTGGCTATCGCTAAGAACACGTTACCGCACTCGCGGCAAAAGCGATCGCCACCGCCTTTTATGGAGAAAGTCCCCGTTACTCGTACTTTCAGGGCTGTTCCAATGGAGGACGACAAGCTCTCCAGGAAGCACAGCGATACCCAAACGACTTTAACGGCATCATTGCGGGAGTACCCGCTGCAATTCAAGCCCCTCTGAATGGAGAATACGAAACGTGGAACGCACGTGCAAACCAGGATTCGCAAGGGAATCCCATTCTGTCGGCTGATAAACTCCCGCTGATTCATCAAGCTGCGATCGCGGATTGTGATGGGAAAGATGGTTTAGCAGACGGTCAAATTACCGATCTGAGAGTCTGCACATTTAAGCCTGAATCGCTTGGTTGTAATGACGATCGTGAACAAGCAAACTGCTTAACGACTGCTCAGATTGCAGCGGTTAATAAACTCTATGGCGGTGTCGTAGATCCTCAAGGAAGATTGCTCTACCCAGGCAGCCAAACGATTGGATCGGAACTGGGGTGGGCAGGTTCGAGCATCGGTACAAATCGAATGCCGCCCTTTGCAGCCCAGATTTCCAACAGCTATCTGAAATATCTCGCTTTTCCTGAGAGTCCCCCTCCATCCTTCTCCTACAAAGACTGGGAATTTAAGGCTGAGGGCTTTGAGTGGCTGGGTCCTCTGGGCGAGGTGTACAACGCCACTGACCCTAATATTGATATGATTGAACCGCGAAGACGCAAAGAACACGAAGGAAGAGAAAAGAAGAAGAAGCTGGTAATTGCTATTTTTTCTTGGTGGCTTTCCAAGTGCCGCCGTAGAAGTAAAAAGGATTGTTTTTACTTACCGATTCCCAACATTTAAGACACAAAAAAAACCACTGCCCTGACTCGTCATACCGGGCGCGGTAGAGAGTCGGGGCAGATTGGGAACAACGATCGCAATATTTGATTCTGAGTGCCCTGGCCATTGTTACTCAGTTACAAAACTCCGTTTCAAACAATAACGGACTCTTGAGGGCGGGCGAATATCATGCGGCCGGCGCTAGTTTGCAGGGCGCTGGTGACTACGACTCGGGCTTCGCCGCCGACGTAGCTGCTTCCTGCTTCTACGACCACCATTGTGCCGTCATCCAAGTAACCGATTCCCTGAGACGGTTCTTTGCCTTCTTTGCGGATTTTTAGTTCGATCGTATCTCCCGGCAAATAAGTGGGACGCACCGCATGAGTCAAATCGTTGATATTCAAAACCGGCAGTTTTTGGACGGTAGCTACTTTCGATAAGTTGTAATCGTTGGTGAGCAAAATGCCGTCGATATCCAAAGCAAATCGGACTAATTTCGCATCGACTGTGGCAATATCTTCGTAGTCTGCCGAGTGAATTTGAATGCGTTCTGGATATGTTTCTTTGATGCGGTTGAGTACATCTAAGCCGCGGCGCCCGCGCACTCGCTTTTGATCGTTGGCGGAATCAGCTACAAGTTGCAGTTCTTGGAGAACGAATTGTGGCACGATAATTTGACCTTCGAGGAAACCGGTTTCTAGCAGGTTTTCAATCCGGCCGTCAATAATGCAGCTAGTATCGACAACTTTGGCAGAGGCTGGTTTGAAAGTACCTTCGGCTACCAACACCGTGTCAAAGCTTTTGGGGTTGATCAGTCGCAAGAAAGCGCGGCCGTGGGTGTCGGTCAAACTGACGCCTGTGAAGCCGAACATGACGCTACCCAAGACTGCGACTAGAGGTTTGATGAAGCCGAACTCGCGGGGAATTGGCAGCAGGAACAGCGGAGCCAGCATTAAGTTCGCTACTAGCAATCCGATGATTAAGCCGATCGCCCGCGTCAGCAGCATCTCCACTGGCATATCGCGGACTTGTTTTTCCAGGCGCCGATAGGTTGTTTGAGCCACTAATCCCATCACGAAGCCGATTAATGCTCCAAAGGAACCTAGTACAGAACTTAAGCCTTGTATATTTGTAACTTGCTCCAGCAGCTCGCTCGGCAGGAGTTCGACTCCGTAATAGCCGATGCCTCCGCCTGCGATTATGAATGAGATTATTATGATTGCGTCTAGCATTAGTTCTAGGTTAATGAATTTATTCCTATTATATCTTTCTAGTGCTGATACTTGTTTTCATGCTTTGGTCGGATATCGCTATATTTACTCAGGGATTTTCATAAACTTATATTTCACGGTTGTACCTTTTAGGGGATGTGCCAGGGAGTCGCTTGGCATTTACGATGCCCCGCCGAAAGCAAGCACGAAGTGCGAATAGACCGCCCTGCGGGCTGTTCGGGAATTGTGGTCTATCAAAATTCCTACCAGGTTAAATTAAAAGAGCCGATCGTTCGCAGCGCTTTTTTGGTAAGAAAATGTCATAATATACATAATTATTCATGATTGTTTAATTAAAACTTTAGATTTGAAGTTGCGCTTTCGGCTTGAAATGTAATGAATCCTACCACCGATTATTTAACATTTGAATTTAAAAAAAGTGTGCAAGCGACAAATTCCGGGATTCCTAGTTCGGCTTACCTGCACATACCTTTTTGTCGCCGCCGCTGTTACTACTGCGATTTTCCGGTTTTTGTGGTGGGCGATCGCAAAAATGGCGAAAATTCCGGCACAATTGTGCAATATGTTGCTGTACTGTGTCAAGAAATTGAAGCAACTAAAAATTTAGGCGCATCTCTGAAAACAGTTTTTTTTGGTGGCGGCACGCCTTCGCTGCTTTCTGTCAGTCAGTTGAGCAATATTTTAGAGACTCTCGACGGCAAATTTGGGATTGCTGCTGAGGCGGAAATTTCTATAGAAATAGACCCGGGTACGTTTACTTTAGAACAGTTGCGGGGATATGCAGCGGCGGGAGTAAATCGAGTTAGTTTGGGAGTGCAAGCTTTTCAGGATGAATTGCTGCAAGCTTGCGGGCGATCGCACTCGGTCGCTGATATTTTTGAAGCAGTGGAAATAGTGCGATCGGCTGGTATTGTCAATTTCAGTTTAGACCTAATTTCGGGACTGCCTCACCAAACTTTAGAAAACTGGGAAGCTTCCCTGAAAGCGGCGGTGGAAATTAGCCCGACTCACCTGTCGAGTTACGACTTAATTGTTGAGCAGGGAACTGCTTTCGGGCGCTACTTTGAAGCAGGAACCCAGCCACTGCCTGCAGATGACACCGCTGCTCAAATGTACCGTTTAGCAAGGGAAATTCTGACGGGGGCTGGCTACGAACATTACGAAATTTCTAATTACGCTCGATCTGGCTATCAGTGCCGCCACAACCGCGTTTATTGGGAAAATCGCCCTTATTACGGCTTGGGAATGGGCGCGGCGAGTTACGTGGAAGGCCGGAGGTTAACTAGACCTCGCAAAACTCAAGAATATTATCAGTGGGTACGATCGATGTCTCGCCTCAATTCCCCTGCTACCCCAAAGCTGGGAGGGGAAACCCAGCCAGATATTGAACCAGCTATTGAGCAAAATTTTCAAGTCTCAGAAAATGACGTTTTGTTAGAAACGCTGATGCTAGGTTTGCGTTTAGCAGAAGGAGTTAGCCTGTCGGCGCTGACTCAGAAGTTTACTCAGCCAACGGTTGATAAAATTTGGCGTTGTTTGCAGCCCTACTGGCGGCAAGGATGGGTGGAAATTGGGCAATCGGATGGATCGATCGCAACTTTAGGCGAGGGCGCGAAACTGCCACTGTCGGGAAATTTGAGGTTGAGCGATCCCGAAGGTTTTTTATTTTCTAATACAATTTTAGCCGATTTATTCAGCAAGTTAGGCGAGGATAATTAGCTCTGTCTAAGGAAGTATATCCCCAGCAAGCGCGATCGGCCCTAAAGCCGGGGCCGCCAATGCGACCGAAAGAAAATTCAATTGCTCCCTAGCTCGATCATCTCAAAAATCATCTATTTTCTATCGATCCCTAAACAAAACTTAAAGGCGAACTAAGCCTTGAGATAGACGCCAGGACTGCACTTCAGCCGTCATACTTAAGACTGAACATTTAAAAAGTAATTTAATGAACACTTTAACTATCGACCGCAACCAAACCCAAAACCAGCCCTGCCTTGTAATTAGCGAGCGCGGGTGCAATCCGACTTCCAAGTGTAATTTTTGCGGTCACTACCAACAGGCAAGAGGTTCAGTTGGTCACTGTCAATTGTTGAACGCACCTGTTAGGGGAGGATGGAAATCTTGCGCTTTAGCAATGCCGGCTTTTGCACCTTCTTGGGAATACCTGGAAGGCGCTGATGTTTCTCCGGCGAAAATTATTAATTAAGTGAAACAATGTAAAAAAAATGTTTAAAAAAGTGTGTTTTAACTCGTAATATGCTATATTAAGTTTAGGTTCGTCGCCGATCGCTCGCACAATTGCACAAACAAGTTAAAAAGATGAATTTGACACTAAATCAGGTAATTTCCGAAGGTCATACGCGCATTTTGTGTTGGTATCTTAATAATACTAGCAAAGTGCAAATCGCTCGCATTACAAATATTCCTAATTGGTATTTTGAGCGGACAGTGTTTCCGGGGGAACGTTTTTTGTTTGAAGCGCTGCCGGAAGCTCAGTTAGAAGTTTGCAGGAGTGCGGATACGGGTGTTATAGTGTGCGAGCGAATTTTGTGCGATCGGCTGCGAGTTGAAGAATTAAGCACGGCTGATTGAAGATAATTATTTAGACTTACCAACGAGAGGTAGAAACCCGGTTCTTTTTCAGAAACCGGGTTTCTCTGTATGAGGATAAAAACTCCGTTCGCGATCGCACTTGCGATATCACAAAGCCCATATCTTTGTATATTTCTCGTTACTCAGCCCAAAATTCGTAGAAACTGAGATATTGAACCATTCTCAATAATTATTTCAGGGCGCGCTAGCAGCAACGACCCACAAGAAAATTGATCGGTTGTGGAACAGGCCGTCGGGCTTTTTAAGCGAGAATGGTTCAAGATGTGAGTATAAACCGGGATTCTCGCCACCCCATGCGTCAGCCCTGAAACTGTCGCAAAAGTTAATCTAAGCTAAATTATAAAAAATCCACCACTGTTTAATACTAAAACCCGATGTCCCTCACCGAACAAATCCTCTCCCAACTGCCAGGAGACGCCCTCGGAGGCCTGAGAAAAGTCGATCGACTCTGGGAAAACCTCAAACAAAACACCGCACCAGCACCCCAAGCAGTCAAACACAGCCAACAACCCCTCGAAAACCTCGACTTCGACATAGTTATCGGCGGCGGAACCCTAGGAATATTAATCGGTACAGCCTTAGTGCTGCGGGGTTGGCGAGTAGCCCTGCTCGAACGCGGCACCCTGCGAGGCCGCGAGCAAGAATGGAACATTTCTCGCAAAGAATTAGACGCATTCTTAGAACTAAATTTGCTCTCAGTTGAAGAGATAGAAAAGGCGATCGCCACCGAATACAACCCAGCCCGCATCAGCTTTGCTAACACCCCAGACATTTGGGTGCGCGACGTACTCAACATCGGAATCGACCCAGTTTACCTCCTAGAAACCCTCAAGCAGCGATTCCTCCAAGCTGGAGGAAAGCTATTTGAAAATACACCATTTAAAACAGCAACCATTCACCCGGATGGAGTCTTGGTAGAATCTGCAAATACCGATACACAACCTGATACAAATTTATTTAAAACCAGATTATTATTAGACGCAATGGGACATTTTTCACCCATTGTGTGCCAAGCAAGACAAGGCAAAAAACCCGAAGCGGTATGTTTAGTAGTCGGTAGTTGCGCTCAAGGATACCCCAAAAACGACACTGGCGATATATTTGCATCCTTCACCCCAATGCAAAATCAGTGCCAATATTTTTGGGAAGCATTTCCAGCCAGAGACGGCCGCACAACCTACTTATTTACCTACATAGACGCCGACACCGAAAGATTCAGTTTAGAAACATTATTTGAAGAGTATTTGCGCTTGCTTCCCCAATATCAAAACGTCGAACTCGAACAGTTAAAATTCCAAAGAGCACTTTACGGATTTTTCCCCTGCTATCGTCAAAGTCCTCTAAAAACGCCTTGGGATCGCCTACTCCCCGTCGGAGACAGCAGCGGTAGCCAATCTCCCCTCAGCTTCGGCGGTTTCGGCGCAATGGTGCGCCACCTCAAACGCTTGACTCTAGGAATTGACGAAGCTTTGACAAGCGACAGTCTCAGCAAAAATGCCCTCGCACTTTTGCAACCCTACCAGCCGAATTTATCAGTTACCTGGTTGTTTCAGCGTTCGATGAGTGCTGCGATTAATCAAAAAATAGACCCCAATCAAATCAATCAACTTTTGGCTGCCGTGTTTCAGGTAATGGAAGAGTTGGGAGAACCGGTCCTCAAACCTTTTCTTCAGGATATCGTGCTGTTTCCGGCTTTGTCACAAACCTTGTTTAAAACAGCAATTAGCCATCCCGGATTAGTTATGAAAATTATCCCGCAGGTAGGAATCGCTAACTTGCTAGATTGGATGGTACATTATTTAAATTTAGGAATTTATACGGGATTACATCCTTTGGGGAAAGCCGTAGAACCGCAGGTAAAAAATTTAGCGCCGGAGCAGAAATACTATTTTCACCGATTAGTTGAAGCATGGCAATATGGCGCGGGAGGCGATTATTGATTAATTGTGGCACGGGCATCTTGCCCGTGGCTAACAGATGAACAGGCAAGATGCCTGTTCCACAACACAATATAATTTATTAAGTGATTAATTGTGGCACGGGCATCTTGCCCGTGGCTAACAGATGAACAGGCAAGATGCCTGTTCCACAACACAATATAATTTATTAAGTGATTAATTGTGGCACGGGCATCTTGCCCGTGGCTAACAGATGAACAGGCAAGATGCCTGTTCCACAACATAATTATATTAGTTGTGAGTTATGAAGGAGCTATAACTGCTAAAGCTTCGGGAATCACTCGGAATTGTGCAGGCGTGTGAGTTGTAATTTCACCGTCGGTATTAATCGAACGGCGTTTGCTAGTATTAACCTCAAATTCTTGAGCGTACAAGACGCGAACTTTAGGCGAGTTGGTATAATTTCCTTGCCTCATAGCCGGGAGCAAAGCAATGATTTCCCACCAATTTATTGTTTCCAAACTGTACAAATCCAGTCGCCTGTCGTCGATGGTGGCATCCTCGGCAACTGTCATGCCACCTCCGTAATAGCGGCCGTTGCCAATGGCAATTTGAATAGTTTTAACCTTAAAAGATTGGTTGTTTATTTTAATTTTTGCTCGGAACGGTCGCGCTGAAAAAATTGTCTGCAAACCAGTAAAAGCATAAGCTAAAACTCCCCAGCGCTGCTTCACCTTTTTCGTCAGCCGCTGGGTAATTTCCACGCTTAGTCCCAAACTTGCAACATTAAAAAAATGTTGGCCGTTAACCCAACCCAAGTCTATTAGCCGAATTTTACCGCTGGCAATTACTTGACAAGCTGCTGATAAATCTGTAGGAATTGCCAGAGTGCGGGCTAGGTCGTTAGCAGTTCCCATCGGCAAAATACCCAAGGGTAACTTGGTATCTATCAAACCTTCTATGGCAGCGTTGAGAGTGCCGTCGCCGCCGCCGATTATTACTAATTCGACTCGATTTTGGTAGCGGCGAATAATGTCGGAAAGTTCTTGGGCGTGGTCAGTAGATTCTATAATTAACTCAAAACCGAGTGCTTCTAATTCTACAGTGGCTTGAGATAATAGCTTTTGCCCTTTTCGGGAGTGCTGGTTTACTAAAAGTAGAGCTTTCTTCATTTGTTAATTTTTCATTAGGAATATTGCGTATTTTAAATTACAAAAAGTATAGCTTGATGCTTTAACAGGATGAAATTAATGCTTTACTTCTATTTTACCAGTTATGATGGATTGACAAAAATGTCAAAAAATGGATAATTGTAGCAAAAGATTCCTAAAAAGTACCTACCGCTCTGACCTAGCAGCAAAAAACCTCGCTTCTCGATCGAACTTAATTTAAAATCATGGGTAATATTTTACAAAAAGCGCAAGTCGCTGCCGATCGCCAAAACTGGTCTGGGCTAGTCGAATGCTTGCAGGAAGTGACAGCCAAGGGCAGTAAGCCGCAGGAACAGCACATTTTAGAACAAGCTGTCAGTTTAGCAATACAAGCCTTGGAATGGGGCGATTTTCAAGACCGTTGGGAAATTGCTAAAGTATTGCCCAATCTAGGGAATTGCGCGATCGCACCTTTAATTGCCGTGCTCGAAGACGAAGACGCAGACACGGAACCCCGGTGGTTCGCCGCCCGCATTCTCGGAAAGTTCGATCGCCCAGAAGTGATTCAAGCTTTAGTAGAATTGGTCAAAAATTCCGACGAAGAATTGAGCCAAATCGCCGCCGAAACCCTAGGGAATTTGGGCCAAACAGCCATAGAATCCCTAGCAACTCTCTTGCAGCAAAAAGACTCGCGACAGTTTGCAACAGCAGCACTCGCCCAAATTCGGCGCACCGAAACCATCGCACCGCTGTTGAGCGTAGTCGCAGACTCTCAAGTTGCGGTGCGGGCAGCCGCAATCGAGGCCCTGAGCAGCTTTCACGACTCCCGTATCCCGCCGGTACTGGTAGCAGCACTCAAAGATCCGGCGACAGCAGTCAGAAAAGAAGCCGTGCGATCTCTCGGCGCGCGCGCCTATTTAGACGGAGAATTAGATTTAGTTAACTTGCTCAAACCTTTACTTTCGGACATCCGATTAGAAGTTTGTCAGCAAGCGGCGATCGCGATCGGGCGAGTGAAAACCGATGCTGCAGCGGCTGCTTTATTTGAATTGCTGCGATCGCCCACAACTCCGGTTGAATTGCAAATCGAAACAGTGCGCGCCCTAAGCTGGATGGAAACTGCAACCGGTTTAGCATATTTGCATCAGACATTAATCACCGAATTTACTAACATAAATTCTACTGTTTATCAAGAGATAGTCACTGTTTTAGGGCGAGTAGAACAGCCGGAATTAAAAGCTGTTGCTGCTGAAATTCTCATTGATTTGTTGAAAACAAATCATCCGACCGTGCAGGAGGCAGTTAGCAAAAACTCTTTAGCTTTAGGTTTAGGAAAATTAGGAGATATGAGAGGGCTAGATGCTCTGATTTCAATGTTGGACGACGCAGACAGCAGCGTCAGGCTGCACTGCATGGCAGCGCTCAAACAGCTAGGTGCTGCCGAGGCCAGGCAGAAATTAGAAAACTTAGTGAAACAAGAGAGTCTCGAACCGAGATTGAAACAAGGAATTGCGATCGCCCTGCAAGAATGGCAGGAGAATTAAGAGCGAACGAATTTGCGGAAAACATTTAAATTTAGGATGCGCCCTAAGCACCTTACGTAGAACTTAAATAGTGAATTTTGAACTCGATAACTGAAAAATCCAAACTTTAGCTGTGCTCAATTGGCAGCCGCACTCCGAAAGTCGAGCCGAGTCCTTCCCCAGGACTTTGGGCCCACACGCTGCCGCCGTGGAGTTCCACGAGATGGCGGACGATCGCCAATCCCAGTCCCAGGCCGCCGTAATTGCGCGTAGAAGTGCTGTCAGCTTGGCGGAAGCGATCGAACACAAAGGGCAAAAACTCCTTGCTGATCCCAATTCCCGTATCGCTGACAACGATCGAAACAGAGTGAACCGGAGACGGCCCAGACAACATGGCGCCACCCCCTACTCCCGGTTCCCCATCCTCTGAGAGTGTGATTTCCACGCGACCCGACGGCGGCGTAAACTTAATAGCATTCGAGAGCAAATTAGACACCACCTGCTGCAAACGAGTAGCATCGCCCCTCACCAAGCTCACCCCTTCTGCACAAAAACTCACCAATTCAATTCCCCTAGCTTCAGCATCAGGGGTCAGCGCCTTCACTGCCGTTTCTACAATCCGCACCAAATCCACCGGGAACAGCTTCAAACACACTTTGCCACTCACAATCCGGGAAACGTCGAGCAAATCCTCAATCATCTGAGTCTGCAACCGCGCGTTTCGCTCAATAGTCTCCAAACCCACAGCCGTTTTTTCCGGACTCATCTGGCGCTGCCGCAGCATCTGGGCCCAGCCCAAAATCGCGTTCAGAGGCGTCCGCAACTCGTGAGAAAGCGTTCCCAAAAACTGGTCTTTAATCCGGTTGGCCTCCGCTGCTTCCCGGTAAAGCCGCGCATTGTCGATCGCCACCGCCGCATCTCGCGCCAAATCCTCCAGCAAAACCAAATCCTCCTGCCCGCAGCGGCGGCCCGACTCCCCGCACAGCAGCGAAATCGCTCCCAGCGTCCGCCCGCGAGCGATCAGCGGCACGCAGATTGCCGACAGCACCGGGGATTGGGATCGCAGCACCAACTGCAGTTCCCTGTCTGGCACAACCGCCTCGATCACCCATTCCGGTATTTCTGGGTAGAGCTTCGACTCACCAGTCCGCAGCACCTTTGCTACTCCGTGCCGTCCTTGGGGGTCTAGTGGCATACGCCGATCGATTTGCCACAGCAGAGCGACTTTGCTCGGATCTGAGTGAGCAACTGCTTGCAAGCGGATTGAGCCGTCTGCATCAAGCAAATGCACACAGCACCAATCCCCCAGCCCGGGTACTGTTAAATCTGCCAAACCTTGCAGCGCCTTCTCGTAATCCAGGGAAGCCGACGACAGCAAAGCCAAAGCTTGAGCGCTAAAATAGGCTGTTTGGGCCAATCGCTGGCGATCGTCAATATCGGTACAAGTCCCGAACCATTTGAGAATTTTCCCCTCAGCGTCCCGCACGGGCAATGCCCGGCCCAGATGCCAGCGATAAGCTCCGTCAGATGCCCGTTTAAAACGGTATTCCACCTCGTAAGTCTTCCCTGTCTCCACCGAGGTCTTCCAGCTTTCTACGGAATTTTCCACGTCATCTGGATGCAGGGCTAGCTGCCACCCCCAGCCTTGAGTTTCCTCCAGCGTCAAGCCAGTATATTCAAACCAGCGCTGGTTGTAGTAGTCGAACCAGCCGTCGGCTCTGGCAGTCCAAACTATTTGCGGGATGGCTTCAGCGAGGACGCGGTAAAGCAGTTCGCTGGCTTCTGCTTGGCGACGGGCGGCCTGTTCCCGCGCCAATGCCGAATTCCGCTGTTCTTCGGCCTCTTTGCGAGCGGTGATGTCGCTAATCACGCCGATCCATTTGCAGGGATTGCCTTGTTTGTCAAGCACTGCTTTGCCTCGATCGATCCAGTGGAGCAAGCGGCCCCGGTGGCGCTGAACGCGGTATTCCTGAAAAAATGGGGCGGCAGAAGTGTCTGGCGCACTTAAATACCGCTCGACCGCAGCCAAAACTCGAGCGCGGTCGAGCGGGTGCAAGATACTGTTCCAAGCTGCTCTTGTCCTCGGAAATCCGCCTTTTTCGTACTCCAAATGTTCGTCTACGTGACCGAACCACAGCACGATGTCGGTCTCGATATCCCATTCATAAATTAAATCACTGGCACTTTCTGCTGCAATCCGAAACCGCTCTTCAGACTGTCGCAGCACTTCCAGAAATTTAAAGCGTTCCGTCACGTCCAAAACCAGAGACAGCACCGATACCAACTGTCCCGAATCGCTGTAAAAAGCCGAATTGTACCACTCGCAATGTACCAACGAACCACCCTTATGATAATTGCTGTTGCGAACTACATTGCAGCGACTACCTGGTTTGTTTAAACTATAAATTGCCGACTCTACCTCTTCAAACTCACCCCGATCGATAAATTTCCATTCGCTAAAATGCTTGCCAAAAACTTCTGTTTCCTTCCAGCCAAAAATCTTCTGGGCTGCCGGCGACCACCCGCTAACCCGGAAATTTTCATCCCACTCTATCACCGCTAGGGGAGTATTTTCAAAATGAGAAGTGAGTTTTTGCAGCGCCTGGCGCAGGGATGCTTCTACTTGCTTGCGCCCAGTAATATCGCCAAAAGAAATAGCAATGCCGTCGCCCAATTTAACGGTCATAATCCGAAACCAGCCGACAATGCCTTCGCTGTTGTAATAAATCTCGGTATCGAGGGGAATTCCTGTTTGTACAACTTGCACGCAATGGTCGAACAAACCGCTATCTTTATGACCGGGCAGGACTTGCAGCAATCGCTTGCCGATTAATTCTTCAGGTGTACGTTGTTGAATTTTTGCCGCTGCGGGATTGACGTATTCCCATTCAAAATCCACAATTGTGGATTCGTCACGAATGCTGCGGAACACGTTAAATCCGTCTAGAGATAATTCCTGAAAAACGCGGAAGCGTTCTTCGCTTTCTTGCAGCTTGTCTACAGTGTCAAGCAGGAGGTTCTCGACTCGCTCGCGCTGTGTTATTTCTGCAAGCAATTGCTGGTTAATTTGCTGGAGTTCGCTTGTGGGGGAGAGGACGGAATTTGTAATAGCAGAGTCGGCTTGCAGTCGATCGACCTTTTCAGTTCCCAGTGCCGTATTTCCTGGAAAAGAGGCCGCCCCAGCCAAAGCCAACACTTGAGAAATCCCGGGTATCAGGTACGCTAAAGCCCACAAAGAGATGATAGCGGTCAAGGCGGCGATCGAACTTGACAGCCAGTAGCTGGGATGCACCAGCATCCAAACTTGCACCAAGTGAGTTGTCCCGCCGCAGAAAAACCAGGCTCCCAATAGGAGAAACCCCTTGCTCAAAGGCACGTCCCGCTGCTTCCCGGCATAGTATGTCAGAATTGCTGGAATTGAATAATAAGCCAAGGCAATTAACAAATCGCTGACGGCTTGCAGTCCCATAAACTGGAACTGCCACTGGCAACATCCACCCTGCGGAATAAAATTGTGGTTAAATGACATAATCTTAAGAAATTGCAGCATTTCGGCTTTCCTGTGCGATCAATCCTAGTTGCACTTGTGTTGCTGACCCGCTAATTCCTAGTTTATACACAAAAAAACATAAAACAAGAGTGACTTTAGTCCGGGGAGGAAAGTTCACTACAGGTTTTAACCTGCCTGCAATATTCGTACATTTATTGAGAGGTTTAGGGAGAGTCAGGTACTATAATGCCCAAGGAGGTAAGAAATTTAAGGCTAGTTTTAGAGTCCAAAGCATAGGGATAAACCAAGCAATTTAGCGCAATTGATGAAGCGATTCTGACTGTGCATTTCATTCCAACCGTTTAGTTACAATCTTACAAGAATCGATTAATTTATCTTTATTTAATCGATTTTTTGAGGATTTTGCAGATTCATAAATTCCTTCAACATTGGAGAATCGACCTCTACTTGGGCGCTCCTAAATCCTACCCGAGCAAATTGATTCATAGAGCCAAGCATCCCCGCGTCTCGCCCCGGAATCAAAACTACTCTCTACCTGTATCAAAGTCTACTAAATTCTTCTACTAAATCGGTTAATGTCACAGATTATCTTCCAGTAAAATTTCTGAAACCATCTCGAATTAAACATCCATGCGCTTAGAGCAGCTTCAAGCATTTCTTTCAGTTGCTGAAACTGGTAGCTTTCAGCAAGCGGCCCGGAAGTGTGGCGTTACGCAATCGACTATTAGCCGCCAAGTGCAGGGATTAGAAGCGGAAGTGGGTTTGTCGCTGTTTCACCGCACGGCCCACGCGAAGCTGACTGTGGGAGGGGAACGCCTGCTACCTCACGCTCGCAAAATCTGTCAGACTTGGCGAAATGCTGCTGAAGAATTGGGAGACTTGTTGTCGGGAAAGCAGCCGGAACTGTGCGTGGCTGCGATTCACTCGGTTTGCGCTGCTTATCTGCCGCCTGTGCTGCAAAAGTTTTGCCGCGACTATCCAGACGTGCAGTTGCGGGTGACTTCCCTCGGGAGCGATCGAGCCCTGAAAGTCCTCAAAGACGGTTTGGTGGATATAGCGGTGGTGATGAACAACCGCCATTTTACTCAAGCCCCGGAAATGTTGGTTGAGGTGCTCTACAATGAGCCGATCGAGGTGTTGATGGCGGCGGGCCATCCCCTGGCCCAGTACGATCGAGTACCTTGGCCGGAATTGATTTGTTACCCGCAAGTGGTGTTTAAGGATGGGTACGGAATGCAGCGGATGGTGCAAGAACAATTTGGACGCATCGGTGCTAAACTTCATGCTGTTTTGGAACTCAACACTCTTGATGCTTTTCGGGGTGTGGTGCGACAGGGAGAATTGATTGCTTTGCTGCCGCATTCAGCTTTGGTGGACGCGAAGGGCGATCGCACTTTAGCAATTCGGTCGATCGCCCAAGAGCGGTCAACTTCCAAGGTTTCGGCAATCGGTCAATTGGCGACAGATCCGACTTGGACTCGCGAAGTGGTGTTGGTGACAACTCACGATCGAATGCAAATTCCGCCGATCGCCCATTTCTGGAATCTGGTACGCGAATTTGTGCCACCATTTGATGTAATCAAGCTAGAAAAATCAGGGAGTTAATTCGATAATTTTGAATTGAGAGTTCGGAATTTTAAATTTAAAACGATTCAAATATTACCAATTACTAACTACCAATTACTAACTACCAACTACCAATTACCAACTTCAAAAGTTATGAGTGACGCATTTAGAGAATTGCTGCGAAAAATTGGCAGCGGCATACACACAGGAGAAAACTTAACTCGCTCCGAAGCAGCAGCAGCCACGCGGATGATGCTGCTGGGGGAAGCAACACCGGCTCAAATTGGAGCTTTTATGATTTCCCACCGCATTAAACGGCCCACTGGCGAAGAATTAGCCGGAATGCTCGATGCTTATGAAGAATTGGGGCCTATGCTTGCCCCCCCAAACCGAGAAAAAGGGTTTTCCGTCTCTACCGTCGCCGTGTTTGGCGTTCCTTACGACGGGCGATCGCGCACGGCCCCAATTAGCCCTTTAACAGCCCTAATTTTAGCAGCCTCTGGCGTGCCAACCCTCATGCACGGGGGAGATACCATGCCAACCAAGGAAGGCATTCCCCTGATTGAAATTTGGCGCGGTTTGGGAGTTGACTGGAGAAAACTCCGTTTAGAAAAAGTCCAGCAAGTTTTTGACAGTACCGGTTTAGGTTTTGTTTACCTTCCCAAGCATTTTCCTCAAGCCACCGCTTTAGTTCCCTACCGCCGCGAAATCGGCAAACGCCCACCTTTTTCGACCATGGAGTTGATGTGGTGTCCCTGTGCCGGCGACGTTAACGTCATCTCCGGCTACGTCCACCCGCCCACAGAAGGTATGTTTCAAAAAGCCTTTGAGTTGCGGGGAATCAAAAACTATACCACTGTCAAAGGATTGGAGGGAAGCTGCGATTTGCCGCGCGATCGTACTGCGATTATCGGCATTGCTAAGCCGGACACTGAGTTCGAGCGAGTGCTTTTGGCCCACGGAGATTACGGTTTTAGCAGCACCAATCCTGCCTTTGAATCAGCCTCTGAGTTATTAAAACAAATGCAGGAAGTGTTGTTGGGAAAACCCTCGGAATTGATGCAGTCCGCTATCTGGAACGGCGGGTTTTATCTGTGGCGCAGCGGAGTTTGTTTGGATATGAACTCGGGTTTGATTCAGGCAGAAACTTTATTGAGTAGCGGTCAAGTCGTGCAAAAACTTGAGGAAGTTAGCCAAGCCGTTAGTGTTTTTAGTTGAGAATGATTAATCAGGTTTTGTGTGCAGTGGGAACCTACATTGAGCAGGTTTTGTACACAGCACCCTAAATGGAGAAATTTTACTTCCTTCTTCCCTCTTCCTTCTTCCCTCTTCCTTCTTCCCTCTTCCTTCTTCCCTCTTCCTTCTTCCCTCTTCCTTCTTCCCCATGACTAATCATAAAATTGCTGTAATTGTGCTTGCAGGCGGTCAAAGTTCGCGGATGGGTAGGGATAAAGCTCTGCTGGAAATTGAGGGCAAATCCCTATTGCAGCGGGCGTTGGAAGTTGCCGCAGTTGTAACCTCAGAAGTTTATGTTCTGACTGCTTGGCCCGAGCGCTATCGATCGACCTTAACCGAAACGTCCCAATTTCTGGTAGAGTACAATCCCGGTTCCGGGCCCTTGGTTGCATTGACTCAGGGATTGACAGAAATTGCCGCCGAGTGGATTTTACTGTTAGCTTGCGATTTGCCTTTGTTGGATGCCCAGATTATCCAGAAGTGGGCGAGTCGGTTAACAGAGTTTCCCCCATCTACTTTAGCAGTTGTGCCTTATCAAAATTCGCGCTGGGAGCCTTTGTGTGGCTTCTACCGCCAACAATCTCTGCCCAGCTTGCAAAGTTTTATTGACAAAGGCGGCCGTTCCTTTCAAGTGTGGTTAAATCAAATCCCCGCAATCCCTCTACCTGTAAGGGAACGAGAAGCAGTAATGTTATCCAATTGCAATACATTAGAAGAGTTTGAGAAATTAAAAGGTAAAATGGTTAACGGTTGACTGTTGACTGTTGACTGACTAATGACTAATGACTAAGGACTAATGACTAATGACTACGGACTAATTACTAATTACTAATGATTAACGCATATTGGTTGCTCGATCGCAATATAACTTTCCTCAATCACGGTTCTTTTGGGGCTTGTCCGATTCCCGTACTAGAAGCGCAAACCATTTTTCGAGAACAACTGGAAAGAGAACCATTGCGCTTTTTACTGCGGGAATTTGAACCATTGTTGGATAATGCAAGAAATCAGTTAGCAGCATTTATTGGTGCGGCTGACGAGGACTTGGCGTTTGTGCCGAATGCGACGACGGGAGTAAATGCAGTTTTGCGATCGCTCTGTTTTGCTCCGGGCGACGAATTGCTAACTACAAATCAGGAATACAACGCTTGCCGCAACACACTTAACTTTGTAGCCGAGCGTACAGGCGCTAAAGTAATAGTAGCCGAAGTTCCCTTTCCAATTGAGTCGCCAGAACAAATTATTGAAGCAATAATTAAGTGCGTTTCACCGCAAACAAAGTTAGCCTTATTAGACCACGTTGTGAGCCAAACAGGTTTAATCTTTCCCATCAAACAGTTAGTCGGCGAGTTAGCTAACCGTGGCGTGGATGTATTAGTAGACGGAGCTCACGCGCCGGGAATGGTAGCGCTGAATTTAGATGAAATTGGGGCGGCTTACTATACGGGAAATTGCCACAAATGGCTGTGCGCGCCCAAAGGTGCGGGCTTTTTATACGTGCGGCGCGACAAGCAAGATGCCATTCGCCCAACTACGATCAGTCACGGTGCTAACTCGCCGCGCGCTGATAAATCGCGCTTTCAATTAGAGTTTGACTGGATGGGAACTGTCGATCCGAGTCCTTATTTGTGCGTGCCTGTGGCTATTGATTTTATGGGTTCTTTGTTGAGTGGCGGCTGGCCGGAATTGAGGGCAAAAAATCATGCTTTAGCGTTGGCGGGGAGAAAAATATTGGCTGACAAATTAGATTTGCGGCTGCCTTGTCCTGATGAAATGGTGGGTTCGATGGCTGTTGTGCCACTGGCAGACTCCCAGTCTGATGTGGTTGCAAAGGGAGGAATTCCACCTTTGCAAGAGGCGCTGTGGGAGATTTTTAAAATTGAAGTTCCGGTGATTCCTTGGCCGGATGCTAGCAAGCAGTTGGTGAGGATTTCGGCTCAGTTATACAATACTTTGCCCCAGTATCAATATTTAGCTAAGGCGCTGGTTGAGCTGACGAGAAGTTGAGGGGGAGCTTCAAAAAAAAACATAACACCCAGCTACAAACAGTTATAGGTTTGTAGTTAGGGTGTCGGTTCTCATAGTTTGGGAGAATACAGACTATTCGTCCTTACCATAAACGTAGTAAAGGTTATACAAATAGGCACAATAAGAGTAAAAATCCTCCAAGGAATTACCTTGATTCCTGTTTAATTTTGCTACTATTTACCTCAAATAAAAAAATACCAAAAAAACCGCTCTAAAACCGCATAGCCCTAAACTTCGCCCATCCGCCCAAACCGAATAAAATTTGTAAATAACCCGCGAACTTTCCTAAGTTAAAACAGGGTGGTCAAACCGGATAGTACACAACTTCCGCGCGACAGAATATAATGTATCAAGACTTGCATTTTTGCTGACAAAACAAACGAAATAAAAAGAGGAAAATACCATGTCCAATGCCATGATGGTAATTTACCCCTATCGCCAACAGTACACCTGGGTTTTTGACGACGAGCGAGTCGGACTTGTCCGAGAACCCTTTGTTCAGGGCGTCCCCGAAATGATTAACGCGCTTGTCGCAGACATTCCCAATGCCGCTCAAGGTTTCCGACTTTTATTTTCAGCCAATCCATTTCCCGGATATCAAGCAGAAATGCTGTGGTTGAAAGCAGAATACGGGGGTAACTGGTATCGGTGGGAATCGAAAAATCTCGAAGGCTGGCTGTGTCCGGCTTTGCTCAAATACTTTCCAGAAGCACCGCCCAAGTTTTACTGCAAAGCTGAAAAACTGCAATAACCAACAGCAAGTCAATGAAAAACTTGTCAATTTTTAAAAGAAACTTTGTTGAACGAGTCGATCAAACATCTCGAAAAAAGCCTAAGTTCTTCGTATATGTAGTGGGGGTATTTTTCCTAGTCTTCACCGCCGCCATCTCGGCCACACTGGGGGCAATTACTGCCCTGTTAGCTCCCGTGGAACCCCCAATTATCAATAGAGTATTAGAGGCGACTGGCTTTGACTATCTATCCTCCAACCGCTCTGGATACCGCCTGTCGCGGTCAGTTAATATCTTGATATTGGGAATTGACGGCGTGCCGGAACCTGCCGCCGGCCCTAAGATATTTAACGGTCGCAGCGATACAATACTCTTATTCCACCTCGACCCTAGAGATAAATCTATTAGTTTGCTTTCAGTTCCACGAGATACTAAAGTCGAAGTTCCCGGAATTAGCGTCAGCAAAATTAGCGAAGCCAATGCTACGGGAGGAGCAGCTTTGGCGACGCAATTAGTTAGCAGTATGCTGAACAATACGAAAATTGAACGATACGTGCGAGTCAGCAGCAGTGCGTTTCGGGAATTAGTCGATTTGTTGGGCGGAGTTGAGGTATTTGTACCTCGCGCGATGTCCTATACAGATAGCGCCCAAAAGTTAAAAATAAACTTAGCTAAGGGATGGCAAACTCTCAACGGAGAACAAGCAGAACAATTTGTTAGATTTCGCAACGACGGTTTAGGAGATATCGGCCGCATTCAGCGGCAGCAATCTTTAATTCAAGCTATTCGGGACCGTCTCGCAAGTCCATCAGTATTGGTGCGCTTGCCACAAATTGTTCGATTGATGCAAAAATATGTGGATACAAACCTAAATTATGAGGAAATATTGACGCTGGCAAATTTTGGTTTGCAATTGGAGCGAGAGAATTTTAAAATGGTAATGTTGCCTGGAAGTTATAGTCCAGAACCAGGGGATTTGAGGAGTTATTGGATTGTAGATGTGGTCGGGATCGATCGCATTATCGCACAATATTTAAACCCGGGCGTGCCGGATTTTGCCCAAGGACGATTTCGCAACCCAACCGAGTCTGCTTTGCCCAAAAACCTCAAAATAGCTGTCCAAAACGCTTCTAGCAAACCGACAGCAGCCAAAACCGTTGGTGAGTTTCTCACAAAAAAGGGCTTTTTTAATGTATCTGTAGTGCAGGATTCGCCCGAGAAGCAGCGTCACAGTCAAATTATTGTTCAGCAAGGCGATTTAGAGGCAGCCAATCTACTGCAAAAAGAGTTAGGCGGCGGTAAAATTGAAGCATCTTCTACCGGTGAAATCAATTCTGACTTGACACTTCGCGTTGGTGAAGATTGGGTAAAACGATTTTAATTAGTTATTAGTCATTAGTCATTAGTCATTAGTCAGCAGTCAACAGTCAACAATGCCCAATGCCCCATTCCCCATTCCCCATTCCCCATTCCCATCATCATGAAAAGTGTCTTCCGAATTTTCCTGAGCTTGGTTTTAAGTTTAGTGTTGGCTTTGGGGTGGGTGCTGCTGAGTGCTACTCCGGCATTTGCCTTGCCGAAAACAAGTATTAATTACACAAATATTAATTTGTCCGATCGCGATTTTTCCAACTCGGATTTAGCGGGGGGAACATTTGTCGCTGCTGAAATGCGGGGAACCAATTTTCAAGGTGCTGATTTAACTAATGCGATTTTGACTAAGGGAGTTTTGCTGAATGCCAACTTGTCAGGTGCCAACCTCTCCGGTGCTTTGGCAGATAGAGTTACATTCGACGGCGCTAATTTGACAAATGCTAATTTTTCCGAGGCCATCATGACTCGAACTCGGTTTTTTGATGCTGCAATTTCCGGCGCTGATTTTACTGACGCGATTATCGACGCTTATCAAGTGAGTATCCTGTGCGAGAAAGCAGATGGTGTCAATCCTGTGACGGGAGTTTCTACCCGAGAAAGTTTGGGATGTCCCTAGAAATTCACACTTAAAAAAAATCCCTGACTAATTATTTGATTAGATGCACCTGTAACGAGATAAAATACACACATTAAAGCCCCTCTCCTGCAAGGCGAGGGGTTTGGGGAAATTTCCAAGTATCGGCTCTATCGAGCGCTACAAATGTCTGTGCTGGCAGTACCAACTACCAAATCGGAATTCAAAAGCAAATCTAAATCGGTGTCGGGATTAACAGCATACAAATCGACTTTATCTCGACCCAAAAACACTCCGATCAAAGTCCCGATTCCCGCACCGCCGAGCACCTCTTCAGTCGCGATCGCCCGATCGCCCGTAACACCTGCGATGGCCGCCGCTGCTGCTGCACCCAACGCCGTATTCTTAACCAGATTACCAACATTAACGCCCTTGGTAACAGTTTCTTTCTTAGTAATCACTTGCGAAGTGGCATTGAGAGGCACTCTGCTGGCGTTGATTATACTTAATTCTTGAGCCACAAACTGAACGCCCGAAGCAGTCGATCGCAATTCGCCGCTAATTTTCGAGCCTTCGGGTATCAGCACTTGGCCATTATCCCCCGTGATATCCGCAGCTACAGTCAGCGTCATTGGAGACTTGTCATTGGGGCCGAGCAAAATCTTGCCTTTTGTGTACTCAATTGGGATAGTCACCCCACTGGGAATTTTCACAGCAACAGATTCGCTAACATCAATCTTAGCAATGTAAGGAGAATTAATTGCTCTTGCTTGATTGGTACTCACTAATGTTTGATAGATAAAAGCCGCTACTTCAGCCCGCGTTGCTGACTTGTTCGGTTTGAGAGATTTAGGACTGGGATAGCTGACAACCAACTGTTTTTCAGTAGCAGCAGCAACACTTTTAACAGCATAACTTTGAATCTCACCCGCATCATTATAGTAGCTGAGAACATCTTGAAAATCGCACTTAGGCTCATAGCCCATGCCGTTATTCAAAGCGACTACAACTTGAACGCGAGGAATCTGCTGTGTCGGCCTGAAAACATTGCCGGGATAGCCAGACATCCATCCCATTTCGTAAGCTTCGGCGATCGCCCCGCTTGCCCAAAAATTAGACGGAACATCGGCAAACCTTACAGCAGCGCGGGTTTTTGCCTTTTTCACAGAACGGATCATTGCCGCAAATTCAGCCCGCGTTACCGGTGCATCCGGGCGAAAACTGCCATCGGGAAATCCTTTGATAATTCCTCTTTCTGACAAATCTTGAATAAAGTCTTTTGCCCAGTAGTTATTATTAACATCCGAAAAAGCTGTCTGAGCAAAAGAAGGCGCGGGAGCTAGCATCGGCGCTGCGGTTCCGGCAACGGTTCCCAAGGTTAATAAAACAGATGTAGCGGATTTGATGCGATGTAATACAGACATTTTTTGATTCTCCAATTTACACAATTTTTTTATTGAGGAGAACTAAGCTTTTGATAGGCTGATTGATTCCTCTCCAACTTGCTCTTTCCCTCAGTTATGTAATCATTATTGAAAAATTTTACTTCTGGTGCGGGGAAGATACGGTCTTTTAAAATAAATATTTTTATTCTGAGTGTGGAATTTTAAAATGCTTAAATTCCTTAAAATCCTTATGTTGCTTATCTCCCTTATCTACCTTGTGTCTGCAATTAACAGGATTTAGGGACAAAGCCGTTTGATATTAGTTAACTATATTATCTAAAAGTGAATATAATTGACTCGATCGAGAAATACCTGTTTGTTGCTTATGAGTAGCCTGACGTTTGCCTCTGCCCATCAGCTAGCGCGAATGATTCGCGATCGCGAAGTCTCTGCCGTCGAAGTTCTCGACGCTTACCTTACTCAAATCGCAAAGCACAACTCGAAACTAAACGCCATTTGTACGCTGGATGAAGACAATGCCCGTACTAGAGCAAGACTTGCCGATGAAGCCCTAGCCAGAGGAGAAAACTGGGGTGCTTTACATGGGGTTCCCATCACGATTAAAGACATTTTTGAAACAGCCGGACTCCGCACCACAGCAGGCTATATTCCCCTCAAAGATTATGTGCCTCAACAGGATGCAACTGCTGTTGCGAGATTGCGGGCAGCAGGTGCCGTCATCATGGGAAAAACCAACATGGCGGAACTGGCTGCCGATTATCAAAGCACAAATTCTCTGTTTCCACGGGTGAATAATCCTTGGCATCTTGACTACACACCTGGTGGCAGTTCTGGAGGGAGTGCCGCGGCTGTCGCAGCAGGACTTTCACCCTTAGATTTGGGGAACGATTTCGGGGGTTCGGTGCGTCAGCCTGCTCATTTCTGCGGCATATATGGTTTAAAGCCGACAGATCGCCGTATTTCTACAGCAGGGCAGATTCCTGAAGTGCCGGGAATGCCACTGTCTATTCGGCAAATGATGACCGTTGGGTGTTTTGCTCGATCGCTCGAAGACATCCGGCTATGTTTTTCGTTAATTGCAGGCGCGGATCTGCGACGCCCTGATGTCCCACCGATTCCGTTCGATCGACCCTCTGGCAAGCCTTTGCAGCATCTCAAAATCGCTTGGACTGCTGAATGGGCCGAAGTTCCCGTTGCTTCTGAAATTCGAGCAGCTATGGAGTCGATCGTGCAAACACTCTCTCACGCAGGTGTCCAAACCGAACGCTGGCTTCCCAAAGACTTTGACCTTTCCCAAATATTGAATCTCTACGGACGGATCTCAATGTACCTCACTATCTACTCTCAACCGCAGGATAGATATAACGTGCGTCGCAGTTTAGAGTTAATCTTCCGCACCGCCACCCAAGGCGACAAGGAACTCCGAAAATTGGGAGATTTCAGCAGATTCCTACCTGAGATATTGAATCCAAGTTTGAAAGGATATTTCGAGGCACTCACACAGCGCGATCGTTTCACTGCCCATATAGATGAGGCATTAGAGCCTTGGGATGTATGGCTTTGTCCCGTTGCTGCAACCGCTGCGTTTACCCATTGTCCCGCTTGGAGTGCCGTTGACGTTAATGGCAGATCCTATCCTTATGCAGTGGCAAACGGGGCTTACACCATGCCTTCTAATCTTAGCGGACATCCTGCGGTGGTAATTCCAATTGGACAAACTCAAAATGGTTTACCGATTGGAATGCAAATTGTTGGTAAGCGGTGGTGCGAAATGGAGTTGTTGGCGATCGCAGGAGCGATCGACAAAGTGGTTGGTAGCTTGCAACACCCACCTGGTTATTGAATAGTCGATCGGCACAAAAAACCCGCTCGTGACGCACGATTTTTGGATGGTGCGTCATGCGTAAGCCCTGTCTCTGTAATTAACAGGATTTACGGACCAATCCGTTTGAGAATAACTGCCAGTTCTATTGATATTAGCTAACACACATGGGAATATTAGATATAGACGACATATATCGCATCAACTCTAGAAGCACAATATGAGCGCAGACGAACATATCCTGCAATTACCGCATATAAGTTTAAACAGCAGAACACTACTTCCCGAAGAATCGGGAATATATTACGTTGTAGATGAAAAATCCATAATTTGGTACATCGGAAAAGCAAAGAATCTGCGTACCCGGTGGACAGGTGATAGTCACCACAGACTATATCAACTACAAAAGCAACGAAAAAAACTGTTTACTATCTACTACGAATTATTGCCTGAATCGCTACTTGATATTATAGAGCAGGAGCGGATTGAGCAGTACAGCCCGCAGTTGAATGGAACTAAAGTCAAGGCTAAGAAATTAGACTCCACAGAGAAATTATTACGGGAAACGTTATTTAGCATAGCCCCTTACAGTTTTGTATTAGGTGTAGAATCCCCCAGAAAAGAAGACCTTAAATTTATCGAAAATTCTATCTATCGGCAAAATAATTGGAGAGTAAAAAAGGCTGTTTTGCCTCTGAGTGTAATACACATTTGCCTAAATCTAAGTGAATTAGGCTACAACTGGAACTCAGAAATGCGTTTCCTGAGAAGGATTTTTAGAAAGCGCAGTAATTATTATAATAATTGGGAATTTGCTTATACTTATAAAGGTAAACCCATTTATGAATTAGCCGTGAGAAGATTGTTGGTTAATGGGTTCGTTATAGAAGTATATGGAATCGATCGAGAAGCATTACAATACATTCAAGGGTACGATTTGACTCAAGTGGCAAATGTAGAGGTTAGGGCTGTTGATGAAGCTTCTTTAGCCATCCTAAAAAATAAGTGTTTGCTTGGGATTGGAGGGATATCTTTGGCTAAAGATAACCAAGATGACCTATATGAGAGACTTTCCCGCAAGGCTATAGAACGAATATATCCTTATAAACAAGATTTGGTTAAATTACTTTTTAATGAAGAGATAGATTTTAGTAAAAAGCAAGTATTACCAACCAACACAACAACTGTCCGGGATAGTAATACAGGTATGCTTGTAAGGTTAGCTAATCTTGCTAATAAGAAGCAATATCTCGTGGCATTGTTAACGGAACGTGGTATTGACTTAAATCGTTATGAGGTAAATAAGTATTTAGAGTGCATACCAAAAGATGATAATTACATAGACAGTAGTAGAGATAAAAGAATGATGATATTTGTTAAGCCATTCTTTTGCGATTTAAAAGAACCAATAGGAAAGACAGATGTCAAGTCTGGAGTTTTTCCTATAAGCAACAGCATATACGGTGCAAAAGGGAGGACAACTCAAGGTTCTCAGCATAAAATTTACAAAGAAGTTTATTTGCAAACCACAGTAGATAGAGTGTTTTGGTTGCTGCTAGAAGCCTACTTCTCTGACTTTGCTAAAGTAAAGCTCAACGAAGAAGAAGGATATATAGAAAAAGTGTATGTATCGCCGAGAAGATTTATCACACCCGCTACAGTAACTGTCACTTTAAATGGAAAATGGAAAGCAGATATTCCGTTTGGTTCTAAAGATAATATGTCGTACAAGACAAGTGTAGAGACGATCGCCAGTCTCTTACAGGCAAGCGGAATACCTAAGCTGAAGTTCTCATTCACAGTAGAGTCTATACGCACATAACTGTTTGTAAAAGAAAGAGTTGTGGTAGGCTGCGTCAGGTTTGACATTCTCAATCACCACGGAAAGTAGGATTATGACGAACAGTTTGTTCCCTGGCTCGTCAGTTGTGAGATTGTTAGTTTGTAACGAAAATAATGCGCTGATGACGCACCCTACTTCATTGTCTAATGACTAATAGCCGCTAGCGGTTCCCAACTCGTTGCATCTTCAAATAAAGATTGATACCCCGCTGCATTGGGATGTAGCCCGTCTGCAATCAGGCGCGATCGCCACCAATCACTGCCCCGATTTATCCATTTATCAAAAATATCTAAATAGGGAATTCCCCGCAACTGACAAGCTAATTTGGTTGCTTCCTTATACCGATATTGGTCAGCATGACTGTAATACAAACAATCTTGAAAAGGCATTTTACTTTCATCCACCGGCACCATCCCGACAAATATCACCGGACAAAGTTGTTTGGAAGTGTCTAATAAATTATCCAAAACAGTTTTAAAATGTTCAAACTCAGTGTAGCTGCGCCCGGTAGGCGACTGCACTCTCGCCGAATCGTTGAGGCCGACGGAAAGAATAATCGCATCCGGGACGCGGTTTCTGAGTTCGCCCCGGTGGCGAAACTCGTTTTCCAGGCGCTGGGAGACTTGATAGGTGCGATCGCCCCGAACGCCCAAATTGTATAAAACGTGTCCTGCACTCTCCGGTAACATCCACTGGCGCCGCAATCTTTCCACCCAGCCACCGCCTACACCATCGCCGAAACCGTAGATTAAGCTGTCACCGAAAGCAACCAATTTGAGGGGATGAGAATTTCCCCGATGCAAATGACCAAAGGAATAGGCTGTTGCTACCTGCATAAGCAATGATACTCAGTTAATAAATTATGAATCTTGACATACTAGACTAGAATGTAACATTACATAAAGTAGGGAGTCTCATGGCTAAGCGTCCAACTTTCGATTCAACTCAGCTAACCCGTCGGGCGGAAGAGTTGATTAACGGTGCATCCAACCGCTATCGGATTACGGTGCAGGTGGCGAACCGCGCAAAACGCCGTCGCTATGAAGATTTTGACAATATGGACGACCATCAAATGAAACCTGTAATGCGGGCGATATTTGAGATGTCGGACGAACTGACTCAGCCGGAAATTATCGGAGACATCTAGACTTCGGGAGTTTTGGGTTTTGAGTGGTGAATTGCGAGCAATTTTTTTAAACTCCACACTCAAAACTTTCTCAAACTAGACTGGCGGGCGTGGGCGAGAAACCCGGTTTCTTCTTAGCTGTCTCGTTGACAAACTTCTGATTTTCCTAAACCGGGTTTCTTTTCCTAAGTCCTAAAATTAGAAACTAGGACATCTGCTTGAGGGTAAGTTTATGAAATTATTCTATTTTTGAAATTATTGTCAAAACCGTGAATAGATTAAAGCAGGGCTTAAGTTTTCTGTTCGTTACTTTGAGTGTGGCGATTTTCACGCTTTTGAGTTGGGTATTGGAATCCGGGGAACTGAGTCTGTCGGCTTTGGAACCTTCGCTGCTGCGGAGTTCTGAGTCGGCCTCAGTGCAGCGGGTGGCTCAACAATCTGCGTCACCGCAAGTGAGGGTGCAAGATGCGTGGAAATTGGTGTACGAAAAATTGCCGGATTTCCCGATCGAAAATAACTACCTTTCTCAAGAAACTGGAAAAGTCGATCCTACCAATACTTTAGTCGGGCGGTTGATTCGATATCACGTATTTGTCAAAGGAAGGCCGCCCAATTACCGCTTTGATTGGAAGTTGAGTTTAGCTGACTATTTGGGGGCGACTCCCGATTATTTGGTAGAAAGCGTGTATCCGGGAAAAGACGTTTTGCGCTCAAATCCAATGGAACAGGATCGTGCGGCTATTCAACGGTTAAATAGAGCACAGCGCGATGCTTTGGTTCAAGCTTTGGTTGATGTTTTTACGGAGAATTCCGGGGGTGGGCGCACACCGGTGGAGGAAAAACCACAAGGGCGATCGAATTCGCCGGAGATACCGCAGCCGCAGCCGGGAGATGCGAAGTTGCTGGCACCTTAATACTCATGGATACAGAAACCGAGTTTTTTACGGAAATATTGCTGTTGAGCCTTTAACACAGGTAAAAAACCCGTTTTCTTTCGTATTGATGGGTAAGCCGTACTAATCTAAAATCCAAAATCTAAAATCTAAAATTTCTTAATGGTGGAACGTGTAATTAAAACGGGTGTTGGGTGGCGTTTGGGATGGAACCCGGAGGCGGAGGAGTTTAAGGGTTTGGTGGCTGGCGACGGTTGGGCGATCGAACTCACAGAGGCTGAGTTAAACGATTTTTGCCGATTGTTGGGGCAATTAGCAGGCACAATGAGTCAAATAGCCTCTGAGTTAATGGACGAGGAAAAAATCGCCATTGAAGCCGAAAGCGACTTGCTGTGGGTGCAGGTCGAAGGCTATCCCGAAGCTTACAGCGTGCAATTGATCTTGAATGCTGGCAGGAGGTGCGAGGGTTTTTGGCCCACGGCTGCGGTTCCGACTTTGGTGCAGGCTGCAAAAGTTTTAAAAGTTTTTTGACTTTTTCGGGAATTCTATGCTAAGCTATTAAAGCTGTCGGGGCGTAGCGCAGCTTGGTAGCGCACTACTTTGGGGTAGTAGGGGTCGTGGGTTCAAATCCCGCCGCTCCGATAGATGGAATCCTTATACACTAAGGATTCCATTATTTTTGGTAAATAAATCGTTCCTTACCCATTCTCAATAAGGGGTGACAGAATATGTCATACTCTGACAAAAAGTGGGATAAAATTGGGATATGCCAAAATGCTCTGTGAAGGTCAAGATTTTTAAGGATCGGCTTCGTTTAGTTTAGTCATGGCAAGGAAAACGATTTTGGTTGTACATCGGTCTGCCGGATACGATCGCCAACCGTAAAGCTGCTTCGATGCAAGCCAGCCAAATTGAACTCGACAGGGCTACATCTGAGACATTTCATAAGCGAAAAATTAAGGCAGATTGAATAAGTAAATTATAACCAATATTCCTGACTATGCAGGACTACCTACACAATGGAAGACTGTAATGGATATAAGGAAATCCGATTTAAAGGAAACAAAGTAAAATTTGCCGAAAACATTATACCTACCCTTGATGCTTCGTGCTTTGAGGTTTTCCGCCCGATGTTTGACTTTATTCAAGCACATTGTTAAGCATCTGTCGCTTCTAACGCAGACATATAAGTAAATTGGGCGTTGCTGAGCGGGGCGTGATTCTGCAAAATTCCAAATGAGTTTTCATAGCTTTCAGCTATCGGGTTCCTATCTTGAGTCAACAACGCTATAGATATTTACTTTGAGCCATATGCACAAAATTAAACTATGCGATCGTCTGCTGTCGCAAAACTACTAAGATTGTCACGTAAACGTTGATGAATGCGATCGCTCCAAAACGGCACAACAGGCAAACCTTGATTAATCGTTTCCAACGCCAAACCACTCTCAAAACTTACCAAACATCGTCACTTTAAATCCAATAACAGCATAAACCGTTTCATCTGCCCTTCTAACACAGACGGCTGAAACAGCCACGACTCAGTAGCTTTAAGATTTTCCAGTATTTCCTGACATACTTTAAAACTCAAACCCATAGACAGCATAATATTCCATCACAGTCAGCGCCAACAAGTCCGTTGGCGAATAATAGACATTTCGACCTCACACCGAATCATCCACCCACCCGCAACGGACGCAATCCCAATGCACCGGGTGTTTCGTACTTGGAATAAGTCATTTCACATTGAGGACATCGATCGGTAAACAGTGAATGGGTATCCAGCAGCTTCAATTGTTCTTCTCGCGTCCACCGCTGCCTCGGTTGCAGGATGAGTTCGCCGTTGTAGTAGCTCGCACCTTCTGGTTCCCACAGTTCATCCGATGCGGCGTCGGGGTCTTCTCGAAAGTCGGAGCAAGTATCGGCGTTGGGGCCTGCGGGATGGACTGCACAGACGAGGTGTAGGTTGTGCGCGTAGAGGAGACAGCGCTCGCACTCGGGGAGGTTGGGCATGGGGGGCGCGTTGGGGTTTTGGTCTGGGTTTTTGGTTCGGTTTTAGTTTCCCTCAGAAACGACAAGGGCGACGATCGAGAAGCGCAGAACAATCGAGCGATCGCGGAACCATGATTGCGGTCTTCGAGATCTCACAGCACCTCTCCTCTGATTGTTTGCAGCCTAGGTTCCCAGCATCCCGTACCTGCAAAGTGAAAAAATTCAAATGCTTCAAATTGGCAGACGAGTTGATCGTGTTTTAGTAGGCAGTTCTAAAACTTTCCTCTATCTACAGGAGTAAGTTGAAGGAGAGTATACGATCGCGAAATCAGATTTCAAACTGTGAATCTCGCAGTCACACTTCAGTCTCCAAGCATTGGTCGTACCTGCAATTCTCGTGAAGTTCCAATGAGAACCTGCAATGATTAGCCTTTATTTGATTGCAACCTGTAGCTGATGTCGCATAGCGGTCTAACGGTCGGGTTCAGGGGCGGCAGAGAACTTGAAACGAAGCAGAAAGCGTTTCGGTCTATCCGCTGCATTTGAACCCATATTCTGCCCTTTGAACTCACAGTCGATAATTTTTGATTTTTGCTTCTACCTTCGACGACAAGACTCAATACTAAAGTCTTCTTCTAGCAAATCTGACCTTGCTTAGCTGCAGTAGAGTGACCAATAGGGTTACTGCCAACCCACCTTTCATCCACTGGTTCCGAGGCCAATTGATAACGGCTGTCCGAGGAGAGTCGAATAGAAGGAGAATGGTTATCCAAACTGGCATGAATGGTAAACATACCAAAAATCAGAACATCTCCAGCCTCGAATTCGGAACTCAACCAACGTCCTCCGTATTTACAGCGCAAAGAAACCGGGTTTTTGGATAAGGCTCCATCCCACGATTTTTGATTGGAGGCATACAAAGAAGCCGTTTTTCTGTTGGCACAATAGCGATCGACATCTTTACATCCATAGGTATTTTTAATAGTCTCTAGATGATGAGAATTTTCCAAAATCATTAACCCGCCTGATTCCCAAGGAATATCGCCTAAGGGAGTCCAAGCCGTGTAAAGCTTGTCAGTTCCCCGTCCCATATAAACAATGTCACAATGAGCGTAAGTTCCTTTTCCTGGGGCGACGGCTCTAAGCCAGGTGTAATCGTAATGCCGGACTTGACCGCCTAAAAACATTCCAAAAAATTCCATCATCGGTCCCGAATAAAGCAGTGTTTTCAGTGTTGAACTCCTGCTTGCTAAATCGGGACGGAAATGTATGTTTAATCCCGGTTTAGCGATGCAATCTAGAACAGGGCTTGAGAGTTCCAAGCTTCCCTCAGCAGCTAAAAAAGCTGCAATTTCCTGACGAGCTTGCCAAACCTCTTGAGAGTTAAGAAAGGCTTTTAAGTATAAGTAACCGTCTTGTTGCATCCTCCGTCGCAATTGCTCTGGCTGTCCGAGTACATCGGAGGAATTCCTTAGATAACCAAAAGCCTCCTCACGGCAATCTAGTTCATAACCTAGGGAACTTAGGGCTGTTTTTGCTTGTCTAATTAGCATCGTGGCTACCCGTTTAAGCCGGGACAGTAGAAACTTCAGTATTCAACAGATGTGCTGGATAATACCTTTACCTTCGGTGGATTATCCCTCGTATCTGCTGGATAACACCCTAATTTTAAGGGATTAAACAGAAACTTTGCAGGTTAAGTCCGGGTTCTTGGGTGTTATCTGTCACTTGTGCTGAATATTATCTCCTATATCGATCTTATCCAGCATTAACCTAATGTCACATCTCGTAAGAAAGACTTTCTCATTTTCTAAAAAGTTAGAAAACCATATTGCTGCTATTTGGTATTTTGTCCATCATTACAACTCGACTTTGAGGCAATAAATATTCAATCACTACATATTTACTACTACCCCGATACCATTGGCACATCTTACAACGTGACTAATATCCGGTTCATGTTTCTAAACAGCTTTGCCATCAGGGCCTAAAGCCCAGAGCGGTGTTTCAAGACAAGTTGAAACGCCGCTCTCATTTTTGTCTCTAGCTTCTACCCGCATTTAGGATTGCCGCGGGTTAACGTAGCCTCGATCTCCGCTCATGGCCGACGATCGGTTGAAGTTACGCCTAGAAACTCCTCGCAGAGGTTTTCGCTAAGACTGTGCGAAGGTCATAGCGATCGAGGTTCATCACCTTGTCCCACGCCGCAACAAAGTCATTGACAAACTTCTGCTGCGAGTCCACACATCCGTAGACTTCTGCCAGGGCGCGGAGCTGAGAGTTTGAGCCGAAGATCAGGTCAACACGGGTAGCAGTCCACTTCAGGTCGCCTGTTTTGCGATCGCTCCCCTCGAACTCATACTCATCTTCAGAGGTCGCCTTCCACGTCGTACCCAGGTCGAGCAGGTTCACGAAGAAGTCATTGGTCAACGTCTCTGGCCCATCGGTGAAGACGCCGTGTTTAGAGCCTCCAAAGTTTGCACCCAGAACGCGCAAGCCGCCCACGAGAGCCGTCATCTGAGGGGCTGACAGGGACAGCAACTGCGCCCGATCGACCAGCAGCTCTTCGAGCGATTCGCTATGTTTGCCGCTAGTGTAGTTGCGGAACCCGTCCGCAGTCGGCTCAAGCACGGCGAAGGACTCGACATCCGTTTTCTCTTGCAGCGCATCCGTGCGTCCCGGCTTGAAGGGAACCGTCACATCGTGACCGGCATTTTTCGCCGCTTGCTCAATGCCCGCGCATCCGCCCAGAACGATCAGGTCAGCGAGCGAAACCCGCTTGCCACCAGACTGCGAGCTGTTGAACTCCTGTTGAATTCCCTCCAGGGTTTGCAGCACTGTTGCCAACTGCTCTGGCTGGTTGACTTCCCAATCCTTCTGCGGCGCGAGACGAATGCGCCCCCCGTTCGCTCCACCGCGCATATCAGAGCAGCGGAACGTTGACGCCGACGCCCAAGCAGTCGAAACGAGTTGGGAGACAGACAGTCCCGAAGTAAGAATCTTGGCTTTGAGGGCAGCGATGTCCTGCTCATCAATCAACTCATGATCGACTGCGGGAATGGGATCTTGCCACAAGAACTCTTCCTGGGGAACCTCCGGGCCGAGATAGCGCGAGCGGGGACCCATGTCGCGGTGCGTCAGCTTGAACCACGCCTTGGCGAACTGAAGAGCGAACTCATCCGGGTTGTCGTGGTAACGCTTCGCAATCTGGTTGTAGATGGGGTCCATCTTCATCGCCATGTCCGCCGTGGTCATCATGGGGGCGTGCCGTTTCGACGGATCATGCGCGTCGGGTACCGTACCCGCACCAGCGTCGCCCTTGGGCTTCCATTGCCACGCGCCAGCGGGGCTTTTCGTCAGCTCCCAGTCATATTTGAACAGGGTTTCGAGATAGCTGTTGTCCCACTGCGTCGGAGTGGGAGTCCATGCGCCTTCGATACCGCTGGTGATCGCATCGACGCCGACACCCGTGTTAAAGGCGTTCTTCCAGCCGAGGCCCTGATCGATGATGGTGGCACCCGCAGGATCAGCCCCTACGTGCGTCGCCTCGCCCGCACCGTGACATTTGCCGAACGTGTGCCCACCGGCGGTGAGCGCGACTGTCTCCTCGTCGTTCATCGCCATCCGACCAAAGGTTTCGCGAATATCGCGCCCTGAGCCGACCGGATCGGGTTCGCCGTCTGGCCCTTCCGGGTTCACGTAGATCAGTCCCATCTGAACGGCGGCGAGAGGATTTAGGAGCACGCGATCTTCTTCGTAACGCTCATTGCCGAGCCAAGCTTTCTCAGAACCCCAGTAGATGTCTTCTTCTGGCTGCCAGACATCCACGCGCCCGCCGGCAAAACCCAACGTCTTGAAACCCATCGACTCAAGCGCGCAGTTGCCAGCGAAGATCATGAGGTCTGCCCACGAGATTTTCTTGCCGTATTTCTGCTTGATTGGCCAAAGCAACATGCGCGCCTTGTCGAGGTTGGCATTGTCTGGCCAACTGTTGAGCGGCTCAAACCGCTGGCTACCGGAACCCGCGCCGCCGCGACCGTCGCCAATACGATATGTGCCGGCACTGTGCCAAGCCATCCGGATGAAGAGCGGCCCATAGTGCCCGTAGTCGGCTGGCCACCAGTCCTGGGAGGTGGTCATCAGCTCGTAGATATCTGCCCTCAAGGCAGCTAAGTCAAGACTCTTGAACTCCTGAGCGTAGTTGAATTCCTCACCCATAGGATTGGCCTGGGGGGTGTGCTGGTGGAGGATCCTCAGATTCAAATAATGCGGCCACCAGTCTCGGGTTGACGGCCTATGACGAGGCTGAGATTTCTGACCGCCGCCCGTAATGGGCATCCACTGCCGTTGCTCATAGTATTTTCCTATCGAGGTGTGTGGGTAGGTTTTTTGATGTACTGCGGGTATTGCCAACAAATAGCATTATGGTAATTACTGGGATAATCGATGAGCAAATAATCTAATACCAATTTTACATGAAGTTGCATAGAATAAAGATACTGTTTAGAGGTGATAAGTTATGGCACGTCAACTGATT
>NZ_JAUBRO010000062.1:0-34466 GCF_036701945.1 Microcoleus sp. MON1_C1
AAACGAGTACCAATGGGGCAATAAGTGGTCAACCAATAAGTAATTAATGGGAACCAAATTAATGAGATAGTTAAATTTGGTAAATCCAGAAATCTTTGTAGTTTTCTGCGCCGACTTTCGGTTGTAATTGGATAGGGAAATACCCGGGAGAGCCGTTCTAATCTCACTTGTTTTTCTGATTGTATCAAGGGTAGCAAGATTCCAATCAGTTTAAATTGAGCTGAACTTAGTTGTTTTTTTAAATGAATGAGGTAGAATGTTGGTATCATTATTTTTTAGATAGGCAAGCGTGTAACAATTATGCTGCCTATTTTTTTTTAGCACACATTGGCTCAATCCTTACAAAGGTATGGGTTTCAGGCTGGTTGTTACCCCCCCAGGATTTAGGAAACTGGCTTAAATCAAAGGGTGTGTCGTTTTGCTTGAGACTCAAAAAGAATCAGTGTATCGAAATGGAACATTTAATTTGGCAACGGTTAGATGAATTAGGAATAGTAGCAGGAACCTCTTTGTATGTTCAAGGAAAAAGAGTGAGAAAAACGCGACCTACCACCGGATTTGAGCTTGCTTGTAAATGGAAAAGAAATTATGGGAAATATCAAGTTAAAGAAGCTTGGTTTATTCTCACGGATTTAGGTTCATTGCCAGCAGCAATCAATGCTTATAAGCAGCGGATGGGCATTGAAGAAATGTTTCGAGACTGTAAAAAAGGAGGCTACGATCTTGAAGGGACTAGCCTCAAAGGAAACAGACTTATTAATATGATTCTCCTGATGACGCTTGCCTACAGTTCGGCAATATTTCAAGGCACTGAATTGAAAAAAAAGCAGGTACAAAAATATGTATCTCGTCGCAAAGAACCCAAGAAAAAATATCGTAGACGGAGTACATTTGGTGTTGGCGTAGATGCCGAAAAGTGGGTTGATTATCTAGAACAATATGCTTTGGAGATGCAACAGTTAATGAATTTAACTCCTTCTAAACGTCACTTTTATGAACAAGGTCTGAGGGCTGCAACCCTTATTCGGTCTATATCCTAAGCCTCTTTGTCACCCCCCCAGCAAAAAATCAAACCTTTGCCAAATCAGGCTTTTGGCTGTTTCGACTGTAAAGCAAGCTTCATAAGTTCGGTAGAGCCTGTTTAACTTCCTCAGAGATTCGGTCTGAACAACTAACTGATAGACACACAAGTTTCTATCGACACCACTTTCCTAAACGGAAAAACATCATAAGCAGCGCCACCCCGCCAAAAGTTATGACCCTCAGCAGATAAATAGTAAGTTTCTAAATCATATTTGAGCCGACCTATCATTCTTTTATACTCGTACTCAAAATTGTCAACTGCATAAGCCGGATTTTGCAACTGCAACTGATTTAAAAGAATTACTTTTAAATTCTCCTCGTGTCCTTCAGTACCTGCACCACGAAGCACATGATCCACACAGTGAATAGATTTTCCTTGCGGACGCAGAAACTTGCGTATGCCTCTGAAAACATCTTGAAGGGCTTCTCCAAAAATATGTTCTAGCACGGAAATTGAAAATATGCAGTCAAAAGAAGCAGGATTGATACCTTGGATGTTCGGTTCAAACAAAGCTCTAATGATTTTAACATCGGGATACTGCTGCCTATATTTCTCATATTCTATCGGCCCATTACCCGCACCCTCATAAGGGTCAACTATTGTTACCTCATACCCCAACTCAATTAGAAACCCAGCAACTGCCGGAATACCACCACCGACCTCTAACAGTTTACCACCGAGGGGCACTTGGCTTAAAATCTCTTTCACAATCCAAGGCCTTTGCACATTTTTTAAATCCCCATTTGGTTTGCACAGTTGAGGAAGGTAATCGGCACTATCACAAAAATCTCGTGCTGTAGCATAACTCATGGCTTTCGGGCTAGTAGGTTTCCCATACCTCTCGATCAAAAACTGCTTAGACTCAGACTCCAACAACCGAGTGGGAAGAATTGAAAATTGCTGCTTTTCGGCTTCTATAGCGTGCAATTGAGACTGAAGTACCGCTAACTTTTCTTGTGTTTGATGCAGTTGAATCTTGGTTTGTTCCAGTTCCCCTTGCGTCTGGCGGAGTTGAGTATTTGTATTTTCCAATTCCCCTTGCGTCTGGCGGAGTTTAGCATTTTTATTTTCCAATTCCCCCGCGCACGGCTGCATTGTTTCTATCTCGGCAATTTTCTCTCCTGTTACTTCTTCGTTGGGAGGTTGCGGCGTTTGAAACTCTAAACTTCTGCTCAATGTAGTTGCTTTTGAACTCCAAATCTTTTCATAAAATGACTTGAGACTTTCACTGTTTGTTTGCCAGTTAAGATTATTTCTAGCAAAGTTAACAGAGCCACAACTTAACTTTTCGTACAAGTCTTGATCGTTCAATATTAATTTGACCGCATCAACAATACTAGCAGCATCAACAACTGGCAAGATGAAACCATCTTTCTTATGTTCCATCATCAGAGCAATATTTGTGGCTGGCAGAATGACAGGCTTTCCCATTGCCAGAAATTCGGGAAGTTTGGAGGGAAAGCGATAGTCATTAAATTTATCCGACCGCCCTGGCTGAATTAAGAAATCAGCTAACGCCATCACATCTGGCATCTTGCTGTAATCTATATACCCCAACTCTATTGAATGCTTCTTAAGCCATTGTTCGCCTTCACCTAAAAACTCACAAGTGTCCATGCCAGTGCGTATCAATACAGCGGGTAAACCTTCGCGGTTCATTAAAGCAACAGCTAAATAAATACTCCTAACTTCATGTTTATTGCCTGCATGAACGTTACCTGTGTAACAAAAAATAATGCTATCTTTAGGAATGCCAAAGCTCTCAGCAAGCTGTGAATTTTTCCGCCTAATAAAAAAATGCTTCGTGTCTGCACCCGGCCACAGAGTGAGACTGGGAACGGAATCGGGAACAAATTCTTTTAACTTCTCAATAATGACTGTTACGCCATCTGCTGAAGCGAGGAACTCACGATATAGTTTTGGATGGGAAATACGTTCGGGAATTTCTATAGAATCAATGGATGCCAGAATTTCTTTTAAAGGTTTTTTGATATTTTTTTCAATAATATATTCTTCATTATCTTCTAGGTGAATTACCAACTTGAAGTTATAGATTGATTTAAGTTTTTCGCAGTAAATTCTGTTGACTTCACGCGGTGTCCAAGCATGGACAATATCAGGCTCTTTTCCGTTGCGAAAAAAGTCTTTCAAATTAGAAATCTCGCTAAATTCTGTAACTGTGTAGGAAGTATTTTGTAGTAAAGCTACAGTGTGCTTGTCACGGGGAACACATACCACACAATCTAACCCCTGAGCAATCAGGTTATTAGCAAAATGATGAACGTGAATAGCACTTTGTGAATGAAAGTCGTTGTAAAGAACAAACAAAATATTTTGCATGGCTATGCCCGAATAGTGTAATCGTTGCGTTCCGAATCAAAATTAGGATTATAGTAGGAATCTCCTTGCTCTATATCCATTTCCCAATGATCTAGGAGCAACATTCTATCTACTGAATCGTCATATCCTTGCCGCCTTACAGGTTCGTGGGAAATTAAAACGGCTCGTGGGGTCAAAATAATTCGCTTGCCATCTTTTTTCAGACGCAGACAGAAATCAATATCTTGAAAGTACGCAAAAAAGTGTTCGCTAAAACCTCCTATCCTGTCAAATTCACTTTTCTTAACCATCATACACGAATCAGTTACGGCTGATACTTCTCTGGCACAGACTAGAGAACCCGCATAACCATCGGAATTGGAAGGAAAACCTTTCATAACCCAATTAACTGTACTTTTATCGCTTAAAACTAGACCTGAGTGCTGTACACTTCTGTCCGCGGAAAGCAAGAGCGACCCCACTGCACCGACATCAGGCTGTTCAGCGTAGTAAAGAAGGTGTGTTAGCCAATCTTCAGTTATAATTTCAGCGATATCGCTAAGAAAAACAAGGTATTCACCTCGTGCAGATTTTGCTCCTAAATTGTAAGCGCGAGCGGGTGTAAATGGCTGCTGCAATTTAATGGATTTAACAGATATTTGATTTGACCAGTTCAAAGATTTAGGGGTATCTGCTGTTTCACTTTCAACCACCAACACTTCAAGATTAGGATAAGTTGACTGGGAAATGCTATTTTTTAAACAATCTTCTAGAGGTACATCGACATCTTTAACAAGGATAATAATGCTGACAAGAGGATTTTGATTTCTGGGTAGCGGGTTGATATTTACCCTGTGTCCGCCTACGCCCGGTTCCGCTTTCGCTGGCAAACCCAACCGCTGCAAATGGGAATTAACAGCCGCTTGCTGCAACGGCTCAATTCCGGCTTTGGCATTAATATCTGCAGCAATGCTTCCCCGAATCTTTCGCCAGTGGTAGAGCATCTTAGAAATGTGTCCAATTTTGTTGGTTACTTCAGAGATTCGCAACAAAAACTCGTAATCCTGAACGCCATCATACTCGCTCTTAAATCCCCCGACAGCTAATGCTAATTCTCTGCGGACACATAAAAGGTGTCCTGCATACATGACTCCTCGAAAATATTCGGGAGACCAAGCTGGTTTATAAAAGGATTCAACATAGTCAAGGCCAGAAAAGTCAATCTTATCTTCGTCAGAGTAAACCGCATCAAACCCTTCCGAAAGCTTGTCTAGGCTGTCTTGCAAAGCTGTTGGAGCTAAAGTATCATCGTGATCTAAGAAGCAGACGTAATCTGCAGTTGCCATGTTGAGAGCGTGATTAGTAGCTGAACTAATTCCACCAGGCTCTGTGAAAGCAATTTTAATTCGCGGGTGTTTTTTAGCTAAGTCTGCCAATACACTGCGAATTTCTGGAGTTTTAGATCCGTCATCAGCAATGCACCACTCCCAGTCTGGTATTGATTGAGTGAGGACGCTCAAGGCTGTTTCGACAAACCAATCTAAAGAGGAATTCCAGGTTGGAGTGATGATACTTATTTGAGGGGTTGTCGTGTTAGTGAAAGGAAGTTGTGATTCCATGACAGGGTTGAGAATCTGCCAAAATTTTTCGACACTTACTTCAGAGAGTCCTAATAAATTTGGGTAGTAAGATTGCAGGTTTTGATCGTTGTTGTTATCCAGTTTGCTTTCAATAGGAATTCTTGGCTGAGGAAGGGCTGCTAACCCTGAATTTACTGGTTGCACTGGAGACGGTAAACGCCCTAAACCTGTCTGAATTTGTTGTAAATAAGAACGTGATCGTTCTAAATCGGCTTGAATTTTTTGCAATTTGGAAATTGCTGGTTTTTGGATCGCAGGTTGAGGGAGTTGCTGTTGAATTTCGGGTTTTTCTAATACGGGGTCAGGCACACAAGATAGGCAATATTCTATTGCTTTACCTTGACTATCTTTGAATAAGGGAGTTAATTGTATTGGAGCGTCCCGAAACTGCTCCGGCTGAGAATTCAGGGGTATTCGCAGGCTAAATCTAGCGTTTTCTGCATTTTCTATATTGGGATAAGCCTGCTTAACATCAGGACTGGCGATGCCGAGAGTCAAATCAAAGTCTGCAAACTCTTGACCGGCAATTAAAACTTTAAAACCGTCCACCGTTCCAGCATTCAATGAGACCGCCCATCCGTCTAAGCGCAATCCTTGGTTGTCGATCACAGCTACATCAACATTGCCTAAAGCTGGTATAATTTCAGTTTTTTCGAGACTTTTTTCTTGATGTAAAACAGGCAAGCTCTGAATTTTTTTATCATTTCTTTTCTGCACCTTTGCCGATCGCGTTTTCTCTACAATCACAATATCTTGCATACTGGTGAAGTAGCTTCTTCCAGACCAATAGCCGTAGTATTTTCCTGTCACCTCTAAGCCACTGTATTCCATCCACTCTAATAGTAAGGCTTCTTTGTAGCCGATCGCGCTCTCCGGCACAGCCAAATCGTTTGTAAAGCAATCTTCCAGTTTATAGCTAATATCCAGAGTGCTAAGGCCCTGCGCGATCGCTAATTCTGATTCTTCATTCAGCAGAAAACAGGTACAAAAACAACGACCGCCTAGTTTGAGCACTCGGTTAATTTCCTCCAAATAATGCTGCACTTCCTGTGCTTGCATATGAGTAAAAACAGAGGTGAGGAAAATAAAATCAAAACTTTCATCGGCATAAGGAAAGATGAAGTCTACTGCTTGTACCGTTCCGGTGGGGTTGTACATCTGGTTATAGATGTTTACGGGGCGGAACTTAAAGTGAGGAAAACGAGGAGTAATGTTTTGTTGAGCCCAGTCAATCAAACTGCCGATAATATCAAATCCCTCGTAGCTTCCAGGTCGTTTCAAGTAGTAGGCTAAACCATAGGCTAAGCGGCCAACTCCACAACCGATATCAAGAACGCGGTCTGTGGGAGCCAGCCCCCCCATTTGAATGAAATAAGCTAAGAAGTAATAGGCTACCTCGAAATCGCTACCCACCAACGCGATGTATTCTTCAGTAGGTTTCGGCAGAGAAGGATTTAAAGCAGTGATTAGAAGATTGCCTTCGCACCCCTTAAATAGGGGGGTTACAATAACTAATGAGTTGCTAAAATGCCACTGAATGATAGGTACTTCAATGCTAAATCGAGCATTGCCAGCGCTATCCAGGTAAGGGTAAATTTCTTGAATATCTGGGCTGGAAATGCCCATAGTTTGCTCAATTTTGTGAACTTCTACGCCTGCGATGGAAACCTTAAAGCCACTTACTGAGCCGGAATTGAATGAAGCTACCCAGCCATCTAAGCGCAATACTTGATTATTAATTGTGGCTAGGTCTAGTCTACCTAAAGTTAGTATCGGTTTAGTTGTTTTTAGCATTTTGTTTATTTATTCCATAATTACAGGTTAGTGAGTAGATACTCCCACAATCTTATCCTATTACCCCCTGGCTTTGACGGCAACTGCCTGTCGCACCAACTGTTTCCACTCAGCAGAGTTGGTCAGCGACTGGATATCGATTCCGCCTTCTTTCTCTAAAGAAAACTTAGTAAAACTCTCTAACCAGTTTAAGATTGTTTCCGATTTTGGAAAAGGGGTACATTTCAAAGATTCCTGCAAACACTCTTTCATTTTGATCGGTTCACCACTCTGATAAGCATACCAGGCATCCCACACAAGGAGTTGGTAAGGTGTCTTACTTTGTCCCTCTTGCTCTCTAGCAATAGCTTCGCTCAAAAAACGCGAGTGCGCCAATTCCTTTTGAAATTGGTAAGATTGAGATTTTTGTAGATTTAATTCACTATTAACTTTATGCAGTTGAGACTTCAATACCTCTACTTCCCGCTGAAACTCACTTATTTGGAATACTGACTCTTCTAATGCTTGCTGAGTTTCGTGCAATAGACTTTCTGATTGCGTTAAATCCTCCTGAGTTTCACGCAGCGCATTTTGAAACTGCTTCATAATTACCTCAGTTTTGTGCAATTGAGCCTGAGATTGCTCCAAAACTACCTCAGTCTGATGCAGCTTTGTCTCTGATTGTTCTAATTGCTCTTGAGTTTCATACAACAGAGACTGTGATTGTTCTAAACCTTCCTCAGTTTTGTGCAATTGCTCCTGAGATTGCTCTAAAGCTTCCTCAGTTTTGTGCAATTGCTCCTGAGATTGCTCTAAAGCTTCCTCAGTTTTGTGCAATTGCTCCTGAGATTGCTCCAAAACAGTCTCCGTCTCATACAACTGAGCCTGGGATTGTGCTAATAAACCTTCAGTCTGTTGGAGTTGGGCCTGGGATTGTTCTAATAAACCCTCAGTATGAAGCCACTTAGTCTCAGATTGTTCTAATTCCTCTTGAGTTTCATACAACTGAGCTTGGGATTGTGCGAATAAACCCTCACTTTGTTGAATTCTAGCCTGGGATTGTTCTAATAAAACCTCAGTCTGATGCAGTTTAGTCTCATATTGTTCTAATTGCTCTTGAGTTTCATACAACTGAGCTTGGGATTGTTCTAATAAACCCTCAGCCTGTTGAAGTTGAGACTGGAATTGTTCTAATAAACCCTCAGTCTGTTGAAGTTGAGACTGGGATTGTTCTAATAAACCCTCAGTCTGTTGAAGTTGAGCCTTGGATTCCTCTAATTGTACCTCTATGGAGCGCAAATGACAGTAGGTTTGCTCCAAAACCGCCTCAGTCTGGTGGACTTGAGATTGAGACTGCTGTAAGGCAACTGTACCAAAAACATCTTGCTCTCCAGCCAGCTTAATTAAATCTGAAAAATCAAAAGAATATTTCTGCTTTAACTTTTGAGCCAGTTCTTTCTGGCTATACATTTGATATAAAATATCAAAGCAAAAGTATCTGTGAGCAGGATTGCTATGTCTAATCGCAAACATAGCAATAATAAAGGGAGCCAACTCTACTTCAATATCTTTTATATTTAATCGCGACTCTATTCCCTCTATTCTTGCACTTACAGGAAATATATCTAAAAATATATTTAATGTGTCTGGACTAATATAGTTTTTCAGAATCTGACTAAATTCCAGATGATGTCTCATCTGAGTCTCTGGTTTATTGCCGCTCGCATTCGCTTCCTGCAAACGAATCCGAAATTTTACTAGGGACTCTGGCATAATAAAAATTTCATATTTTATGCAGAGCCGTATCCAAAAATCAAAATCTGGCAATAGAGCAAACCGCTCGTCATATAAACCGATATCATCATAACAATGCTTGCGAATTAAAATACTTGGATGGCACAAGCAGTTTCCATTAAAAAAGAAATGCCTTAACCACTCAAATCTAGTTCTATTAGGTTGTATAAATACTTGGCTGTAAAAATGGTTTTCTTCTGTGATTTTTTTTCCTTCCTCATCTATAATTTGGGCATAGCCAAAAATAGCCCCCTTTTCTGGATGTTCATCTAAAAATTTAACCTGCTTTTCCAGTTTCTCTGGCATCCACGCATCATCAGAGTTAATCACTGCTATGTATTCACCTTTTGCCTCTTGTATACAATTATTCATCGCTGTACAAGCGCCCTGATTTTGCGAAAAGCAAAATAGTTTAATTCGCGCATCGTCAAATCTTTTCATTACATCTACAGTTCCATCGGGCGAACCATCATCGGTAATTATAAATTCCCAGTCTTGATAAGTCTGGCTTAAAACACTTTCAATCGTTTCTGCTACATACTTCTCATGGTTATAGGAAGCCATCACAACTGATACTTTTGGCATAATTTCTTTCCCTTTAAAATTTTAAAAGTGTATCCCAATAATTTAGAAGCATTTTTTAGGCTAAATTAAAATAAGACGAATTGAACAGCATTGATTATTATAAAGAAGTTCAGATATTTGTCTCCCCTAATTTAACTAATTAAGCAAGAGGTAAACTTTCTAATTTCCCTCTGATTTTTTCACCCTGTGCAACGACTAACCCGATTATCTCACAGATTTGACTAATTTCGCATAACCCCACTGCCGTACCTGTGGGTAGCAGTAACACCCGTTGCACCAGTTTATCTGTTTCTGGCAACAGTAGTCCTGCATGGGGAAAGTAAGAGCGATAGGGTTCCATTTGATGACAACCTGGATAAAAATAGCGACGAGCAAGTACATTCTCCTTAGAAAGAATATTTATTAGTTGGTCTCGAGTAATGTGAGTTAGAGACTCATCAACTTCTAGTACAATGTATTGATAATTACATCTTTCAGTTTCTCCGTAAGTGAATAAGGAAATGCCAGGAATGCCAGCTAGTTCATGCTGATACTGCTTGTAATTGGCATAATTGATAGAGATAAAGTCATCAAGACTCTCCAGGGAGGTTAATCCCATTGCAGCCGAGACTTCGCTCATTTTACCATTAGTGCCGATGTAAACAACATTATCATAACCAGCAAAACCAAAGTTTTTCATCAAACGTATTTTAGCAGCTAGTTCGTCGTTATTAGTAACGATCGCGCCGCCCTCAAAGGTATTGAAAAATTTGGTAGCATGGAAACTGAATACTTCCGCCTCACCAAAGTTACCAATCATCTGTTTCTTGTAGGAGCAAGCAAAAGCATGGGAAGCGTCAAACATCAACTTGAGGTTGTGTTTCCGAGCAATCTCGGTTAAGGCTTCTACATCACAAGGCTTTCCCCACACATGAACTCCTATAATACCACTGGTGCGCGGCGTAATCATTGCCTCGACTCGCCAAGGGTTAATGGTGTGGGTGCGAGGGTCTACATCGCAAAAAACGGGGGTTATCTCTTGCCATTGTAGAGCATGAGGTGTCGCGATGAATGTGAAGGAAGGTACAATCACCTCACCACAAAGCCCTGCGGCTCTAATGGCAAGTTCCAGCGCTACTGTCCCGTTACAGGTGGCGATGCAGTGCTTGACTCCTAGTAGGCTACCGATTCGCTCTTCTAATTCTTGCACATAAGGGCCGTTGTTGGTTAGCCATCTCCTGTCTAACATACCATTGATGCGTTGGAGGAGGGAGGCGCGATCGCCTATGTTGGGCCTTCCTACGTGGAGTGGTTCGTTAAATGTCGGCTTACCACCAAATATAGCTAAGTCTTCTATTTCCATTGTGAATTTGAATATTTTAGGTTATGAGCAGGACTATAGAAACTTGGTAATTATTTATCATTTATACACATAAACAGTATAAGCTTCCAAGTTGTAATCATTCCTAATAGTAAAGTTTTTGCTAACTTTTTTTGCCAAAAAAGCTCCTAATTCATCGAAAGGTAAATAAAATAAAATGTCACTATAACATTCTTGTGTATGAGGACAGAAAACATTGAACGCTATACCCTTTTTGCAAAAATTAAATACTTGAGCCACAAGTATTTCAAAATAAGACTTCATCTCTTCAAAAGATAAAGAAAACTTGGCTGTAAATACTGCGTTCATAATAATATAATCAAACTCTGGTAGATTAGCTTCTCCCTCAAGAATATCTAAGCAGTAATACTGATTGTGAGGAAACTTTGACTTGGAAATATTAAGAGATTTTTCTAAGATATCGAGTCCACTATAATGGATATTTTTTGCTAGGTTATTTTCAATAATATATTCATATAGATGAGATGTTCCACACCCAAAATCAAGGAGTGTTACTGGACTATTAATGTTCCAGTCCACTACCTCAAGTATAACTTTATAAAAAATATCTGCATGATTTTTTTCAAGATAACCCATACCCAAATAATTATCACCATGATTATCTAAAAATGATTCACAAGCTGATATAATATTTGTATATGCCGGAGCGCCCCTTGTTAGAGGGTGGTCGGACAAATTTGTTTGGGGAAATTCTGTTACTCGCTGTGGTTGTCTCCATAACAAATCTGCTTGAATTTTTTGTAGTAGTGCTTTGCTGTTTTGCAAAGATTCTCTTATTTCTTGAATATCCATGTTGCCCTACCTCTTATTTTATTACGAATCAATTTCAGCCTAACACTGTTTAGTTTTAATCTTATCAAAGTTATTTGATTCTCTTTTTTTAAACAATTAATAGGCTTGCGGTTTTTTACTTTCGGTTTGTAAACTGGGTTTATCAAACCTCTTTCATCTCTATCGCGCATTTAAATGGCATTACTTATATATATAAGTGGTGTATTCATATAAGCCATAGTCATTTCTAATGACAAAATTACGACTAATCTTTTGGGTCAAAAAAGATGCCAATACATCTAAGGGAAGATGAAATAAATCATCCCTTTCCCAATCAACTTGCTTGGACATAGCATTAAAAGCTATTCCTATCTTTGCATATTTAAAAACTTCACATATCAATGACTGAAAGTAATCTAGCATATCTTCAAAGGAAAGATTGACTTTTTCAGTAAAAACTCCATTCATAACCACATAGTCAAATACAGGCAGATCAACTTCTCTCTCTAAAATATCTAAATAATAATATTTATTGTGAGGGAATTTAGATTTTGATAAGTTAATGAATTTTTCTGATAAATCTAACCCACTATAGTTTATGTAGGTTAATTTATTCTGAATCACATATTCATAAAGATGAGATGCTCCACAGCCAAAATCAAGCAATGTTATATCGCATGAAGTATTTTGTTGAATTATTACTTCAAGCATTATTTTATAACGAGTTGTCGCGTCTTTTAGGTTAGGCCAATCGACGCCCAAATGATTATCCCCATATCTTTCCAAGCAAGACTCTAAATGAGATACTATGCTCATATATTTCTTGTTATTTGTATTCATAAGTGATGGTTCCCTTTATCTAAATTCTTCACTACGGTAAGAAGGAAAGTAATTATTGCACTGATTACCAGTCATCAAGTTTATATCTGCATAGATTTGAGGCTGAAAAACACGACCACAAAAATAAGTAGTTTTAGTACCACTAGACCATCTTCGCTTAAAAAGGGTCAATCCGTCTGTACCTTCATTGTTAATTCCTGCTCCTCCACCCAAATTGATCCATTTTAGCTTTAGTTCGGAAAAATATTCAACCGCCGACCAAATCAAACCATAGGATGCCTTGATATCGTAGCCTATGTTACTAAGAGCTCCCAGATGGTAATAGGCCACATCACCATAAACATACCACAAATTGATTCCTACAGTTAATGAGTCATAGAGAGCTCGAAACATAACTATTCCCGGAACCTGTAGCTGCTGGCACAAGGTTAGGGGAGAAAAGGTTGCAATACCCTTGATTTGACGTTTGGTAATCAAATTTTGGTAAAGGCTTACCCATTCTTCTGCATGGTTGATAGGTTCTGTGCAATTTTCTACAAAAATACTTTTAAGTGATTTTTTTATGTTACGGATGTGATGTTTAGATATATAACTATCGCTCGGCAAGTTCAAATCCATTACAAAATGCTGTTTAAAAGGAATAACTATGTCTTTAAAGCATTGCTTTAGATAATGAAAATCATATTCACCAAAGGGATCTGCTACTAAAGATAAACAGACTAATTGCTCCCCTAAATCTTCTATATCTGATTTCAAGTTAGACCAGTTATTGCAACAAAATAAAGGATAGCAAGCCATAGCATCAAAATAAGAGGTTTTAGGAATCTGACGCCGCAATATCCAACCTTCGCATTTAGTTAATTCCCAGGGGATGCCAATGTTTAAGAAAGATTGAGCATATAGGGGATGACTGTAACCAACAAGCATAGTAGTTCTTAATTATTTATTTTTGAGCTTCACATATTACCAAGCTATCTTTGCAAGTCTCTAGATTGTTGAGATATGGAATCCGACTAATTCTCCCTTCCATATTTCGCAGTTCAGAAAAACCAGCTTCCTACAACCTGCGATGTAATTTTCCTCGATCGTACAACCATTGATATCCGCAACAACGAAAAGTAATATTAACATTTCCCGGCGTGTTTTGATAAACAGATAATCTGAGAACTTCTGCTTTTAGGTGGATAAAACTAACAGTCCACTAATTTTGAGGTAACTGTAATATAGCATAGTCAGCCCCTCTATTTAGATCGAATCTCTCTAAAATTACACTATATTGAGATTTTAATTCAGTATAAACCACATTAACTGACTCCCAATTAAAGCAATCATCCATAACAATAAAGCCCCCTGCTTTTATTCGAGGTAAATACAAATTAACATCTAACATTACTTTCTCAGTATCGTGATTGCCATCAATGTGTAGCAAATCGAAGTAAATATCATTCTCAATAAAATAACTAATGGCTTCTTCTGATGTTTTTCTAAGTAAGATACAATGCTCTACTAGCTGGTAATATTCAATCAAGTTTAATACATCCTTATGTAATGAATCAAAGTCTAAAGCTAAACAAAATTTCTCGATATCTTCTGTAAAAGGAGTATCATTTTCTAATGCTTCTTCCAACTTGTAAGGGTCTATCCCATAGGCTATTCCATGTGTTGATAATTTATGAGCAAGTGCTATTGGCAATAACGAACGACCTCTATAAACTCCTATTTCTACAGTCGTTTTTAGGTTGTATGTAAAAACTAAATCTGCCATTATAGAGGCTTTTTCAAAAGGACATCCTCCCCCAAAATCCCATTTTATTGTCTCTAGCAAAGTATTAATCTGTTCATATATTCTCAGTTTCGCTGAAACGGGCGATTCAACCCAACTGAAATTATTAGCATGAGAGAGTGATGGCTTAGCTAATTGATTGGAGGTTTTTTTATTAGTGATTATACAGTCATGTTGTACTTGTTGTAACCAAGAGCGCGATCGCTCCAAATCCGCTTTAATTTTTTCTAATTTTTCCGTATTCATCTAAAAAATGACCAGTCTAAACTTGGCTAATATCAATATCACCTCAAAGATTCTACCACAAAGAGCGAAAGGTTATACCACAAAGAGCGATCCCGCTGCAACAAAAAAGTTTTCTCATTGAATTGGATATATTTGCTTTAACCCTACTGAATAAAAATTCACTTAAACTCGATCGAGGCAGTTCACTGAGATCGCCGCTTAAAAATAATCGTCTCCTCAGCTTGCTTAAATTCTATATCAAACAAATCAAACACCACTTCTCTCCCCAAAAGTATTTCCTGGCAAGCATCTGTTTGCGCCCAAGCGACAGGCGCAGTAAAAATATGACCATCCAACTCTATTTCAATATCTCGTAGTAGATATTCGATACTGCCACCAACTCCCTCAGCTTTACTAATACTCTCTCCAGCAGTTCTACTACAACCCCAATCTTCACCCAGTTTTTTCGTGATTAAGCTAAGTTCGGCTCCAGAATCCACCAGTATTTGGACATTTTCAGAACTCTGAACTTTGAGCGCCACTTCATATCTGGGCTGCCAATCGTGAGATTTCAAAGACCTCATTCTGACAGGGTAAAACCTAACAGGCTCAATAAACTCGCTTTCAAATATGCGATCAATTACATAACCCAATTTAGGTGTATCAGCAGGAATCCCGTCCTTCATCTTTCGATAATCGCGATCGGGACTAATCACCCCTTTGTTAGTATAAGCTATCCATTCACCTCGATATTTTTTCAACTCTCGGCGATGGGCTTTATACCACTCCTTAGCTGTTGCATATTCTGCATCCATATTTCACCTCATAATTTTCCCTCAAATCATCCTCGCTTCCACCATCATCCGCACCACATCAGGCATCTTATACTTCGCCTCCCATTCCAACTTTTGTTTCGCCTTAGCCGGATTTCCCCTCCCAACTGCAATCTCCGTCGGTCTGTAAAGACTCGCATCGGTTACTAAATGTTCCTGCCAATCCAAACCCGCAGAAACAAACGCTGTTTGCACAAACTCCTCCAAAGGATAACTTACACCCGTTGCAATTACATAATCGTCCGGTTCTTCCTGCTGCAACATCAAATACATCGCCTCCACATATTCCGGCGCCCAACCCCAGTCCCGCTGCACTGAAATATTTCCCAAATGCAGTTTTTCGGAACTACCTGCAGCAATTCGGCAGACAACAGATACAATCTTTTGGGTAACAAACCTCTCGGGCCGCAGCGGCGACTCGTGATTGAACAGAATACCAGAACACGCAAACAAATTGTACGCTTCCCGATAATTCGCTACTTCCCAAAATGCCGTTGCTTTCGCCACCGCATAAGGACTTCTGGGGCGAAAAGGCGTATTTTCATCGGCTGGATTGCCTCGGGTATCCCCAAAACATTCGCTGGAACTGGCGTTGTAAAGTTTGATTTTTCCGCCTGTAAACCGAATTGCTTCTAAGAGATTCAATGTGCCTGTGGCAATGCTTTCGAGGGTTTCTACGGGCTGTTCAAAAGACAGACCGACAGAACTTTGACCTGCTAGATTGTACACCTCATCAGGCTCTATTTTGGCAAGCACTTGCAAGACGCTGCGAAAATCGTTGAGAGACATGGATTCTAGTTTTACTCTCTCTCGGATGCCCAAACGGGCTAGGTTTCCGAAACTAGACATTTGGGCGTCCCTGGATGTGCCGCAAACTTCATAACCTCGATCGAGCAACAGTTTAGCTAAATAAGTTCCGTCTTGACCTGATACACCACAAATCAGCGCTTTTTTCATATCATATTTGGTTGCCCAAACTACACCGTAGCTGTTGCTCTTTTTCCAGTTTTTTAACTTTTATAGTCGGAATTTTTATTTTTTTAATATTGGGGATTTTCCGAAAACTTACCACAGCAAGTTTAATCGCTTACTACGAACAAACAACAAATTTATCATCAAGCAGGCCCGAAAGCCCGATCGTAGTATTATGGCAAAAAGTTCGATAGCTGGGAGTAGCAGCTTACAAATATAGTAGGGACACGGGACTGCCCTGTCCCTACTATATTTCATCTTCTACTCGCCAACTATCAACTGCCAAAAGTCTCGACCGCTCAAAAAGAGAAATAACCAGTCAGCTAGAAATCGACTCAAAAGTACAAAATATCAGGATTTTTACCTTCTGCCGAATGACTAAAGCCTTCTGGCTTCGGGTACTAGGCTTCCCAACGTTCGGCGACCAATTCAGCCAAGTCAACCACCCGCTGACTGTAGCCCCACTCATTGTCGTACCAAGCCAACAACTTCACCATGTCGCCATCCATCACCAGCGTCAAGCTGGAATCCAGAATCGAAGAAGCATCACTTCCGCGATAGTCGCATGAAACTAAAGGCAAATCGTTGTACTCCAAAATCCCTTTCATGGAGCCAGAGGCAGCTTCTTTGAACACTTGATTTACTTGCTCGGTAAAAGTCTTTTTCTCTACCTGAGCCACAAAATCAACTACCGACACATTAGGAGTCGGGACGCGCATGGCGATACCGTTTAACTTGCCCTTCAATTCCGGAATCACCAAAGCCACAGCTTGGGCTGCTCCGGTAGAAGTCGGCACAATATTCATTGCTGCCGCCCGGGCCCGCCGCAAGTCGCGGTGGCTGGCATCCAGCAAGCGCTGGTCGCCAGTATAGCTGTGGGTAGTGGTCATCATGCCTTTGACGATGCCAAAATTTTCGTGCAGCACTTTCAGTACAGGAGCCAGACAGTTGGTAGTACAGCTAGCATTGCTGATGACTGTGTAGTCACTGTGCTTGTAGTTGTGGTGGTTGACTCCCATCACATAAGTGCCAACTTCAGAACCCTTGCCGGGAGCGGTAATTAGCACTTTTTTAGCGCCGGCAGTGATATGCTTCGATGCACCAGCTTGGTCAACGAAGACGCCGGTCGATTCAATAATCAGATCAATACCCCAATCTTTCCAAGGCAAGTTTAGCGGGTTGCGATCGCTCACGCATTTAACTGTCTTGCCGTTGAGAGTAATGGAATTTTCATCCGCACTGATGTCCACATTCTTCAACGTTCCCATCATGGAATCGTATCTCAGCAAGTGAGCATTACTTCTGGGATCGGAAGTGTCATTAATAGCTACCAACTCTAGCTGGCTGTTTTCTCTGCCCAGCCAGCAGCGCGCAAAACTGCGCCCGATACGTCCAAAACCATTGATCGCGACTCTAATCACCTTGTACCTCCTAACGATGGCAGCCTCTAGCTCAGGCTTAAATTTTGAAAAAATTTAAGAATTGACTTATGAGACAAGATCATATCGCAAAGGTCGATCCTTTCTAACTTTTTGTGTCGATCAAAAAAGCTTGAACTTTTCTAGAAGGCTGAAATTGCAAGGCCGAAGGCATTAGGCTTTCTGCCGCTGGTTACTGGTAAAGCTGATGGGCTGCAATATAAGTCCCGACAACTTCCGGGACTAAGTAGCGGAGGTCGATCCTTTCGGCGCAGCAGCGGCGGATGTGGCTCGACGAAATCTCGATCGCAGGCATGGACAGCACCTCCCAGCGAATCTCCACGTCCAAAAGAGCCATTTGTTCGGCAACTCGTCGGCCCACAGCATTTGCCTGAACCTGCATCCTGTCCCCCGCGGAAGCGAGGGGTTTTCCACCCGGACAATCTCCCCACTCGGACAGTTCCCCAATCTCCGCGCTTTCTGCCGTCTCTCGATCTCCCTGAGTCGGACGTGGGGCCACCAACCAGTCGCACAACCCGGCAATTTCGCCGCACCGGTGCCATTTGGGCAGAGTAAGGAGTGCGTCACTACCAATAATCCAGTACCAGCTATGATCGCCTGGATACAATTTTTGCAAATACAGCAGGGTGTCGATCGCAAAAGAACTGTCGGAGGGATTTGCCGACCGCGGCGAAATTAGGAAGTCGGGGCGATCGGCGATCGCCAGAGCGAGCATTTCCCGCCGCTGCTCAAAACTTGCCAAATCCGGGCGCCACTTGTGAGGAGGAGAGCGATCCGGTACCCAAATGACTCGATCGAGAGCAAATTGACTCGCAGCCGTCTCGGCTACCAACACGTGACCCCAGTGAACCGGATCAAAAGTCCCCCCCAAAATCGCTATTTTCCCCATATTTCCCCAAAATCAGGATTAATACAGACTTTGCGCCAATTTTATGTTTATACACTTTTAACCATAAGCTCGTTTATTAGAAAACCCTCGCTTCACATTGGGGACAAACCCTTGGACGACCCGAGTTTCGACGATCGTCCTGGAGGCTAAAACCGATTTTGTTAAACCCCTTAATTCGTTCAAACCTTCAATCCGAGTTCAAAAACCCGGTTCTGAGGGTCGGAGTGGTTCCGGGACTCGGTGATTAACCTTGCCCATATTAATCCCAACTTGTTTTGATTGCGCGATCGACCGCCTGAGCATTCGTTGGTTGGCGGCTCAAAAAGTTTTGACAGTAGATATACTTTTTAGCGCAGTGGTAAAAACTTTCAGGGCTGCCAAGAGGGTTCATCGGCTTCTCGATCGAGCCCATGATTTGGTTGGCTCAATGGCTATTCGACTATTCCGACTAACTACATAACTTATATATACAATATAGTAAAAATATATACTATAGCTGCGCTCGTGTCAATCTCTGACTTGGGCGAGATAATGACCGTAAAGGTAGATTTATGACTGTAAAAGGAGCGAAATTTGGTTATACGTGGTAGTGTTTGTAAATCCTTATGGGTTTTACCCTCAATCTTGGTAGAAAGGTTGTGGGGCTTTTGCTACCGTATCCGAGCACAGCAGGCGGATAGAAATAGAAAGAATGCAGGAGTATGCAAGCACCCAAATTAGTCTGTTGGGCCAGACCCCAGACCGCGTTTTCTGTTACCTGCTATTTTCGAGCTGTGACTGTTCCGGAAAACTACTCGGTACTAAGTCATATAGGATACAAGACAAACATCTCTACAAGTCCCGCAAATCTAGGGACGCGCAGAGAATTTTGTACAAAATCTCTAGCGAACTGTATCCTGAAAAAACAATTCTTGATATGATATCGCGTGTTATTGGCGTGGTGTGGTGTGTGAGGAGCGAAGATGCCGAGTTCTGTTGATTTCAGCGGTAGACCATTTCATTTCATCGGCATTGGTGGGATTGGGATGTCAGCCCTAGCCTACATTCTAGCTAAACGCAAGTTGCCTGTGTACGGCTCCGACATTAAATCGAGTCACATAACCGAGCGCTTGCAAGGAATGGGAGCTCATATTTTTTGGAGTCAAGACGCCAGCAATTTTGAACTATTTCAAACGGCCCTTAACGGTAGCAGTCCCGACTGCGGCCAACAGGAAAGGGCAGTATCCTCGATAGTCGCGGGTACGGTAGGGACTTCTGTCGCGACAGCCAAAGCTCTCCAATTGAACGGCAACGGTTCAAGCGCCCAAGCAATTGGGGGATTGCCTCAAGTAGTATGTTCGACGGCTATTCACCCAGCCAATGCCGAATATCGAGCTGCTTTAGATTTGGGCTGTCCGATTTTTCATCGATCGGATGTGTTGGCAGCCTTAATTCAAGATTACCAAAGCATAGCGGTAGCCGGGACTCACGGCAAAACTACTACTAGCAGCTTAATCGGCTTCATGCTGATGGCGGCGGGTCTAGACCCGACGATCGTAGTAGGAGGCGAGGTAAATGCTTGGGAAGGCAATGCCCGTTTGGGAGAAGGCCCCTACTTAGTTGCCGAGGCTGATGAATCCGACGGTTCTCTCGTCAAGCTGGTTGCCAAAATTGGCATAGTGACGAATGTAGAACTGGATCATCCAGACCATTACGATACCCTTGACCAAGTAATAGACACATTTAAGGTGTTTGCCCAAAACTGTCAAACCTTGGTGGGCTGCATTGACGACCAAATCGTCAAAGACTGCCTTCAGCCTCATGTCAGTTATAGCTTGCAGCCGGACAGCGGTGCTGACTACACGGTTTCGGGCGTGGAGTACGGAGCAGAAAGCACCAAGGCACGGATTTGGGAGCGAGGAACTTTCCTAGGGGAAATCGAGTTGAAGTTGCTGGGTACACACAATCTCAGCAATGCACTAGCTGCGGTAGCAGTAGGCCGATTGTTGGGGTTAGAGTTTTCGGCGATTGCCAAAGCGATTGCTGGCTTTGAAGGAGCTCGCCGCCGTTTTGAGGTGCGGGGTTTTCACAATGACATCCTGTTTGTGGACGACTACGCCCACCATCCTAGCGAAATTCGTGTCACCTTGGCGGCGGCTCGCTTGCGGATCGAAGGTAGCGAAAAAAATCCCAAATCCCGAAGAGTGGTTGCAATTTTTCAACCCCACCGTTACAGCCGGACTCTGACATTTTTGCCAGAATTTGCTCAATCTTTTGGGGATGCTGATTTGGTTGTGGCTTGCGATATTTATAGTGCTGGGGAACCCAATTTAGGAGAGATTAGCGGGCAGCAGGTTGCTGATTTGATTGCTAAAGAAGGCCGAGAGGTTGAGTTTGCGCCTTCCCTGGAGTCAGTCACTAAGTTTTTAACCAAAAATCTGCAACCGGGGGATTTGGCTCTGTTTTTGGGTGCTGGTAATCTGAATCAGATTATTCCAGAGGTTATGGCTTTTTATCAACAAGCCGATCGCCCCGATTAGCTCGCCAACTGAGTAGAGTCGATCGACATTATGGCGTTGCACGTTGTGCCGAAACTTCTGTCGGGCGGCTCGCTCAAAGCGGCCACATAAGTTAGCTAAATGGATTTTCAACCACGTCTTTGAGCGAAGGTATTTTTAAGGATTTTCAAGATGGTGACTATCTCGAATGACTCCTCTGTTAAGGACAATCGGCGAGTGTATTCTCCTATTTCTTTGCGGGGAACTGATTGCAAGATTAATTCCCAAGTTTCGCTGGCGGGTCTGACTTCCTTCCGAGTCGGCGGCCCTGCCGAGTGGTACGTTGCTCCCCGCAGTATGGAGGCTTTGCAAGCGAGTTTTGCCTGGGCACACGATGAAGGGATGCCGGTGACTCTGCTGGGTGCGGGTTCTAATTTGTTGGTGAGCGATCGGGGTTTGTCCGGTTTGGTCGTCGCCACTCGCTACCTGAAACAGGTGAATTTTAATGCAGAAACAGGTCAAGTGACAGCGGGGGCGGGAGAGTCAATTCCCCGCCTCGCTTGGTTGGCCGCTAAACGGGGCTGGAAAGGTCTAGAATGGGCAGTCGGCATACCGGGTACAGTGGGAGGGGCTGTGGTGATGAATGCAGGCGCTCACAGAGGCTGTACTGCTGATATTCTAGTCAACGCTCGCGTCCTATCGCCTGGTGGTAAGGTGGAAATTCTGACTCCCCAAGAGTTGGAGTACCGCTACCGGACTTCGGTGCTGCAAGGGGGCGATCGGCTAGTAACAGAAGCGACTTTCCAATTACAGCCGGGATTCGACCGATCGCAAGTAATGGCAGAAACTAATGACCATTTCAGCCAGCGGCGGACAACTCAACCTTACCACTTACCGAGCTGTGGCTCAGTCTTCCGCAACCCCGGCCCCAAGACGGCAGGTTGGTTCATCGAACAAGCAGGACTGAAGGGATATCAGATCGGAGGCGCACAAGTAGCTCAGCGCCATGCTAATTTTATTCTTAACTGCGGGTCGGCAACGGCCAATGATATTTTTCAAGTGATCCGCCACGTTCAACAGCAAGTCGAGCAGCGGTGGTCGCTGTTGTTGGAGCCAGAAGTTAGAATACTGGGAGAGTTTCCCTTCTAAGGCATCATTGAAGTAATACGGAAACGGCAGACTGCCAGCCCACACACCATCACAAAGTAGCTATGACAAAATCAGGACAAGGATTTGGCTTCGGCCTGGGAAAAATGAAAGAACTGACTGAAGCTTTCAAAAAAGCTCAGCAGGTTCAAGAAGGAGCTAAAAAGCTCCAAGAAGAGTTGGATTTAATGGAAATTGAGGGAACTGCCGGCGGCGGCTTGGTCAAGGTTTTTCTCAGCGGGAACCAAGAACCCCGCCGCGTGGAAATCTCACCGGATGCCCTCGGTGAAGGTGCTGATGTGGTTTCTGAACTCGTCACGGTGGCGATGCAGGATGCTTACGCTAAGTCTACGATGACGATGCGGGAGAAAATGGAAGAACTCACCGGTGGACTAAATCTCCCCGGTTTCGGTTAATCATGAGTCATCAGTCATGAGTCATCAGTCATTAGTGGTTAGCTATCTGTGTTTAAAAAGGAATCTATAGCTAATGACTGATTGATTTCTATCAAGCACGAAAATTTTGGAAAAAGGGGAAAGGAAAAATTTTCTTTCTTCTTTCCCATTAAAAATTACCAATTACTAATTATCAATTAAATGTCTTATAAGTTATTGTTTGTCTGCCTCGGAAACATCTGCCGATCGCCCTCAGCAGAAAATATTATGAATCACTTAATTAAAGAAGCTGGTTTGAGCGATCGTATCACCTGCGATTCGGCCGGAACTGCTAGCTATCACATTGGCAGTCCCCCTGACAGGCGGATGGCATTGGCGGCAAGGAAGCGAGACATTGAATTGCTAGGCGAAGCCCGCCAATTTGCCAGGAAAGATTTTGAAAATTTTGATTTGATTCTGGCCATGGATCGGGAAAATTATCGCAATATTCTTGCCCTGGATGCGGCTGGAAAGTATAAAGATAAAGTGCGACTGATGTGCGATTTTTGCCAGAAATACGACCTTAAAGAAGTGCCTGATCCTTACTACGGTGGCCCGGAGGGATTTGATCGAGTAATTGATTTGCTGCTAGACGCTTCAGAGGGTTTGTTAGAGTACGTAGTCAGTCTGAAAAAATTAACAGTTGGCGGTCAGCAATCAATTTAAATTAAAAAAGTGCCTTTTTCCGCCCGAATATTAGCAATGCTGTAGGGGGGACAACGCTAATAAAGCTCGTAACTAGGGATATCACAGTTGTTCCAGATCCCGCTCCCAAAATGATACTGGGTGACAAAGAAAAAGTTAAACTTGTCAATACAAAATGGGGATAATTGATACTCAAAGCAGCAATTGGCAGCAAAATAGATGGATACCAAGGCATTAGCCAAGGTGTAGCAAACAAAAACAAAGTGAGAGTCGTCCATCCAATATCTGATACCAAATTAATTTCCGAATCTTTTTTGCGGAATAATGATTTAATCAACGTCCCTGCATAGTAAAAAATCCAGCTTAAATAGGCAAAATATTTGAGGAATGATAGAATACTTTCCCTAGTTTCAACACTTACAGTGGGCCAAAAATTCATAAATAAATTCATCGCATGGTGAAACGAACGAGCAGTCGCCCCGGCGGTTCCTGGATTTAAAAGACTTCTCCAAGCTGAAACTGTTGGCATAAATGTATAAGTTATCACCGCGATAATTAATAAAGAAAGCAAGACGGATGCTGCTAAATCTCTCCACCGACGCTGCTTGCAGAGGAAAGCAACAACTAAGGGCAACCAAATTATAGGTAAGGTTTTTACTAAAAAACCTACCCAAATTGCTAAAATTGCAAAAACATAACGTTGGTAATAAATACATCCTATTAAAACGATCAATGTATTGGCAAGAAGAACGTCAAGGTGAGCATTAGCTATTTGCTCGTTCAATAGCATGGGATTGACTAAATAGGCCAGTGTTATGAGGTTACGGTTTTCAGCATTTGTTAGCAACCGCCAAATTAAGTAGGCATTGAGCGCGTGTACCAACACGCAGATTATTTTAAAAATATAAACTCCCAGTAAAGGGCTAATTGCTCCACCAAGTGCTGATAGGGCAAAAAAGAATAAAGAAACTGGGCCGTAGGTAGAAGTTTGCCCCCAGTGGAGGAAGGGAGATACGTTAGAAATTAAGGTATCAGGATTATTCAAATAAGGATTAATTTTATGTAAGCTCATCGTTCCGTAATGCAAGTACATATAAATGTCACTGCTTTGGGGATAAGCTATGAGGGCAAGTGCCAGAAAGGGGATTGCATACTTGCAAATGTCTAGAAAGCTGGAACAGGGCGTTTTTTTTTGAATTAACCAGATAATATATGTAACTGTTGCTATCAAGTAGGAACCGTTAATTAGAACTCGGATGAGGCTGAAACCGCTGGTAGGGAAATCGTTATAGTTGTCTCCACCCTGTAAAACGCTGTAATACTTGCTGATTCCCATTGATGTCATGGCAATACAGAAAATTATGGAAGCTGCTAATGCTGCAGCATATAGAATTTTCTGATTTTTTAAGTAATTGTTGACCATGATGTTATTTATTCAGCGTGGTAAGTGCAGGTAATTTTCTTGCCCAGAGCGTTGACGCTTATCTGACTAAATGGTGTTCCATCGCAAAGCGAACGAGTTCTGCTCGGTTGTTGCTGTCAGTTTTTCTGAACAAGCTGCTGACGTGCTTTTCGACAGTTCGAGGGCTGAGGTGGAGTCGGGAGCCTATTTGAATATTAGAAAGACCTTCTGTCAGCAAATCTAGCACTTCTCGCTCTCGCTGGGTCAAACTCGGGGCATTTTGGCTTGGAGATGCCCGTGAAGCGGAGCTATCCCGTAGGGAATCGCCTGTGTTTGACTTTTGAGTTAAAAAATCTTCTTCTGGCTTGTCATTGGCTCTGCTGCGTGCCTCTGTTGGCGTCGGTTCTGGTTCCGGGGAACGAGAGGGTGCCTGAGCGATTAGAGCGTAGCGATCGAGCAAAGAGCGAATAACCGCCCCCAATTCTTGGAGTTCAAAAGGCTTAGCCAGATAATTGTCGCACCCCATCTGATAGCCGCGAATCCGTTCCTGCGTGCTCGTGCGTTCCGTCAAAAAAATCACCGGCAGCAAGCGGAAAGCGGGACGAGTCCGAACTCGCCGCACGAATTCGTAGCCATCCATCTCGGGCATTGTAATGTCGGTAACAATCAAGTGGGGCTGAAATTCATCTACCAAACCTAAAGCTTCTTTACCGTTCTCAGCAGCGATTACAGAGTATCCGGTAATTTCTAGATAATCGGTAATTGACAAGCGAGTCGCGAAATCGTCGTCAGCAACCAGAATAGTTAATGGCATGGGGGAATTAAAAATTAAACATTAAAAGTGACTAATTTCACTTTTAATGTTTAATTCTACTGTTTAATTCTCTTGATAACTTGCAGTTAAAGTAGCCGGTTGTCCTAATTTACCCTCCAAAGCTACGCCGCGCCCGTTGGCTGCCAAATGCCGCAGAGTTTTGTAAATTGTCTCGATTTGCTCTGGTCTTCCTGCTTTTTTGGCTAGTTCTTCTAGAGACAGAGGTGCTTGAGCGTCTTTGAGCACTTGCAGTACCCGCTGCTGCAAGTCCAATACAGCAGCGGCAGCTTTTTTGCCTGCTTCGACGCCCGGCTGGTGATAGGCATTGACATTCACCAAGGAACCGTAAAAACCTACGGCTCTTTCGTAGAGGGCGATTAATGCTCCTACTGTCCGAGGGTTGACTTCGGGAATTGTGACAGTAATGGAATCTCGGTGATTTTCGTACAAAGCTTGTCGAGTTCCCTGCAACAAACCGGACAAATAATCTCCGGAAGTCACGCCGGTTTCTACTTCTGGGGAAATGCCTTGCCTGTCTTGCAAAACTTCGATAAATGTTAGGAAGAAATTCGCCACGCCGTCTCGCAGTTGCTGCACGTAAGCGTGTTGGTCGGTGGTGCCTTTGTTGCCGTAAACTGCGATACCTTGATGAACTGTATTGCCGTCTAAATCTTCCTGTTTGCCCAGAGATTCCATGACTAATTGCTGCAAGTAGCGGCTGAACAATAGCAGTGAATCTTTGTAAGGCAAAACTACCATATCTTTTTCGCCACGTCCGTTGCAAGCAAAATACCAGGACATTGCTAACAAGGCAGCGGGATTATGTGTGATTTCGGTGGTTCTAGTAGCTTCGTCCATGACTTTAGCGCCGTCGAGCATCGCCCGAATGTCGATGCCTTGCAAAGCTGCGGGCAAAAGTCCAACTGCTGACAATTCGGAAGTGCGTCCTCCCACCCAGTCGGCCATCGGGAAGCTGCCAATCCAGCCTTCGGATTTGGCTAATTTGTCTAGTTTGCTGTCTGTTCCAGTGATGGCAACTGCCTGTTTGGCGAAGTCGAGTTTTTGGGCGGCGAAGGCTTTTTGAACTTCAATCATGCCGTTGCGGGGTTCGGGGGTGCCGCCGGATTTGGAGATAGTAATTACTAGGGTGCTGACGAGTTTGTCTTTGATTTTGTTGAGGATTCGATCGATCCCAGCCGGATCTGTGTTGTCGATAAAATGTATTGCTAGGGGCGGAATGTCTGGGGATAAAGCTTCGGAAACAAATTGGGGGCCGAGGGCGGAACCGCCGATGCCGATCGAAATTATGTCGGTAAATTGCGGAGCAAAGGGCGGTTTAATATCGCGGTTTTGAACTTTTTTGACAAATTCTTCGACTTGTGCTATGCCTTCGACTATTTCTTGTTTTAATTCTGGAGTGGGAGCTAAATCGGGGTTTCGCAGCCAGTAGTGGCCCACCATCCGGTTTTCGTCGGGATTGGCGATCGCACCTGCTTCCAAAGCTGCCATATCTTTGAAAGCTTTGTCAAATTTGGGCTTCAGTGCTGCTGCGAAAGCGTCGTCGAATCCCATGCGGCTGATATCGAGGTAAAGTCCCAATCCCTCGTGATAGTAAAGCCAGTCTTGATAGCGTTGCCAGAGTGCTGCGGCGTCCATAGGAATTCTCTACAATTTTTTTAATGTTCGATCGGCGTCGTCAGGAATCCACCAATTGTAGTTTAAAACGATCTGATGTACGGCTTTTGCAGAATCCCAATAAATTTAACCATTAGTCCTCTGAAGATAGCCGAAGCCGAAGGCAGGCAGAGCATTCGGCAAAATTAAACAATAAAAATATGACTTGGGCAACACTCTTAGTAGGTAGATCCCTCATTAATGGTCACACCCCATAGATAGATCGAAGCCGCACACAGATTTAACTGTGGTCGGCGTTGGCGTTTGGGCCCTGGTTTCACAATCTTCAAATTCGGGCGATCGGGATGTGTAAAATAGGCATTGCGGTCAGGTTAAATATACTTTTAGCTGTCACTCAATAATCGGCTAAAAATATAATTAACAACTGTCAACTATCTGAAGTGTAGTATAATATACAGATATTATAATTAAAGTGCGATCGACTATGCTTGCTCTATCTCCAGAATTAAAAGAAAGGTTAGCAACTCCGCTCAAAATCGGCGATTTTGAAGTTAAAAGCCGCGTCCTGCAATCGCCCTTATCCGGCGTTACCGATTTGGTATTTCGCCGCCTAGTGCGCCGCTACGCGCCGGATTCGATGATGTACACGGAAATGGTGAACGCTACGGGTTTGCACTACGTGAAGCAACTGCCGAGAATTATGGAAGTTGACCCGAACGAGCGCCCGATTAGTATTCAATTGTTTGACTGCCGGCCGGATTTCTTGGCAGAAGCAGCCCAGAAAGCAGTGGCAGAAGGAGCGGATACTGTTGATATTAATATGGGCTGTCCGGTTAACAAAATTACTAAAAACGGCGGCGGTTCTTCTCTGCTGCGAGACCCGGCAACGGCCGAGGCAATTGTGCGGGCTGTTGTGGAAGCGGTAGATGTTCCTGTCACCGTTAAAACTAGGATTGGTTGGACTGACAAAGAAATTAATATTTTGGAATTTGCGAAGCGGATGGAAGATGCGGGAGCAAAAATGATTACCGTGCACGGCCGCACTCGATCGCAAGGTTACACGGGGCCGGCAAAATGGGAGTGGATTCGCCGAGTGAAAGAAGTTTTGTCAATTCCAGTTATTGCTAACGGGGATATTTTTTCAGTGGAAGCAGCGATGCGATGTCTGGAAGAAACCGGCGCTGATGGAGTGATGTGTTCGCGGGGAACGTTGGGCTATCCTTTTTTGGTGGGAGAAGTGGATTATTTCTTGAAAACTGGTGTGGAAAAGATAGCTCCGACACCAATTGAACGCCTCGAATGTGCTAAGGAACATTTGCGGGCTTTGTGGGAATATAAAGGTGAAAGCGGTGTCTCCCAAGCGCGCAAGCACTTAACCTGGTATGCTAAGGGTTTCCCCGGCGCTGGGGAATTGCGGGGCGTGTTGGCTGTGGTAGAAACGGTTGAACAAGGTTGCGATTCGATCGATCGCGCGATCGAGCAATTGCCCGCATAAACCTTACCCGCAGATGTCAACTAGGGATTACAGAAACAAAACCCACCTCTGCGGGCTAAGATTTAAGACACAGTTAAAAATTTGTGTGTGGGGGAAAGCATGGACTCATTAAAAGGGCGAGATTTATTAAGTCTGGCAGATTTAAGCATAGATGAATTAAATTATTTGCTGGATCTAGCAGCCAGTTTAAAATCCGGAATGGTCAAGCTGAAACGCAATAAAGTTCTCGGCTTGTTATTTTCCAAAGCTTCAACGCGAACGCGGGTAAGTTTTACGGTAGCAATGTATAAATTGGGAGGGCAAGTGATTGACCTGAATCCCAACGTTACACAAGTCAGCCGCGGTGAACCTTTGGTAGATACAGCCAGGGTTTTAGACAGATATTTAGACATTTTGGCGATTCGGACGTTCGAGCAAAAGGACTTAGCAACTTTTGCTAACTATGCCAAAATTCCTGTGATTAATGCACTGACCGATGACGAACACCCATGCCAAGTGCTGGCGGATTTAATGACAGTGAAAGAGTGTTTTGGCAAGTTGGAAGGGGTGACTTTGACTTATTTGGGCGATGGCAATAATATGGCAAATTCGCTGATGTTGGGCTGTGCAATGACGGGAATGAATGTAAGAATTGCTTGCCCTCAAGATTTCCAGCCCAATGCTGAGATAGTGGAAAAAGCTAAGAATATTGCTAATGGAAAAACAGAAGTTACTGTGACGGCGGACGCAGAAGCTGCTGTGAAGAATGCTCAAGTTATTTATACTGATGTTTGGGCGAGTATGGGACAGGAAGAGGAAGCAAAAATCAGGATTCCTTTGTTTAAGCCATATCAGGTAAATGAACAATTGCTGAAGTTAGCAGATAAGAATGCAATTGTATTGCACTGTTTGCCCGCACACCGAGATGAAGAGATTACGGATGACGTGATTGAGGGCAGTCAATCGCGCGTTTGGGAGCAGGCAGAAAATCGGATGCACGCTCAGCAAGCTTTGCTGGCAAGCATTCTGGAAAGCGATTAAGAATTAGCTAAAAATTAGTCTTTCGGGGGCTCAAATCGACCTGCTCGCTACTTTTTGCAGACCGCTTCCGTTATCATTTCAGTTGAACCAGGATTATTTGCAACCAGCCTGTAATTATCCGTTTCAACCATGATTAACTGCAATCTCTTAAGTAAAAGAAATGAATCACATCACTACGACAGACTTACTCGAAAATCTCAAATGGCGATATGCCACCAAACAGTTCGATCCAGCCAAAACAATTGCTCCAGAAATCTGGACAGCTTTAGAAGATGCGTTAGTGTTAACACCATCTTCTTATGGGCTTCAACCTTGGAAATTTCTGATTATTACCAGCTCGGAACTTAAAGAACAGCTCAAGCCCCTCTCCTGGAATCAGTCACAGGTTACTGATTGCTCTCATTATGTCGTGTTCGCGATTAAAAAGAATCTCACTGCCGAGGATGTCGATCGCTTTATGGCGCGCACTGTCGAGCTGCGGGGCGGGACCCTAGAGGCAATGGCAGGATATCGGAATCTAATCGTCAGTGACTTGGTGGATGGTGCCCGCAGTTTTAATATCAATCAATGGTCAACGCGCCAAACTTATATTGCACTGGGCAACTTTATGACCTGTGCTGCATTGCTTGGTGTTGACACCTGTCCAATGGAAGGAATTGAACCTGTCAATTACGATCGCCTGTTGGGTCTTTCTGCAAAAGGCTTTACTACCGTCGTAGCTTGTGCGGCTGGCTATCGCTCTGAAGCAGATAAGTATGCTTCACTCGCAAAAGTAAGATTCCCTAAGTCAGAAATCTTAGAAACTTTATAGAACCCATTTGGTATCTTCTTGAGCGAACTATATGGTTTTGAGGGGATCGTTTTACCAGAGGATTTAATACCAGAGTCAGGACTTTAAGCTAACAGGAATCAAACCAGATACAACCTAGATACCTCAAAGGCTTGTGAGACAACAAAAAGATCCTAAATGGGTTCTATAAACCCGGGATACGCTGTAAGTCGATCGCAATAGCGCACCTCGGCGCACCCTAAAAAGATATTAAGAGGCTCCGAAATTCACTTTTGTGACTTCGCCGGCGACAACATTAACTGTTTGTTGAATTTGACTGCTATCAACTTTCAACTGATAAGTTCCCGGAGAAAGCTCGATCGCCCCAAACCATCCTTTACCATCGGCGCGCAGTTGGCGCACCTTGGCAGCAGCATCGATCGACTGCAATGTCAAGCTCGCACCGTCGCAAGTTTGAGCGCACCGCTGCAAATTTCCGGCGATCGCACCTGTAGTCGGCTGCGACTTCCAAGGCATATCGGGAACCGCTGCGGTTGTCGCCCACACAGGCTGAGTTTCATAGGTTTTGCCCGTCGCAGCGTCAACGTATTGACTCGGCTGCGACAGCGCGGTGTAAAACAAATCGTTGCTTTGGGGAACGTATTTCCAAGGCTGGCGGGGCAAATCACCGCTGCCGCCCGATCGCAGTTCCACATTCGTGTACACGTTGCTGCTAGCGTAGGAATAGAGCACCGTACCTGCGACGTGATTTCCTTTCGCAGACGGCTGTTCGGCGCGACGAATCTGGCCTAGAGTGTCTTCGATGTAGTTGAGGTAATTGCCGGGGCCGATCGCAATTTGGCGGTTGTACTGGTGGTCTTTGGCGTACTCGATCCAGTTGTCATAAGCGAGTTTTTGCGATCGTTTGTACTCGCGCTGGTAAGTCATCGGCATCGCCATGTCTACGATCCCTTCTTCCAGCCAAGCGCGCCAATCTTGCAATACTTCTTTGTAAGGCTGCGTTTGATACCAAGCTGCATCGTTTGTTGGGCCGTCTCCCCAGGCGATCGTGGCGGCGGTAATTTTAACGCGCGGTTTAATCGCAAGGCTTTCTACATAAAGCTTCCGCACTAAATTTGTCACCTGATCGCGCCGCCACTGCATCCACGCGGGATCGGTGGGTGCGGGTTTGCCCGATCGACCTGTTTGCTGATTGAAACGGGCGATCGCAGTTGGATTGTAGCCCCAAGTCGGCCCGCCGTAGCGCACATAATCCAACTGTACGCCGTCCACATCGTAGCGCTTGAGCAAGTCCAAATAGACGGAAACAGTATAATCTACGGCGTCTGGATGACCGGGATCGAGATAGCCTTGGGCTTCCCCACCGTAAGTCAGCATCGCCCAATTGTCGTTTCCTGGGGCCGAAGGCCCGTGTTGTTGCCAAACGTGACCGGCGGGAAGTTTGGTGCCCGAAACCACCGGCAGCGTCACCATCCAAGCGTGTACTTCAATTCCTGCGGCGTGGGCTTTGTCAATCAAATCTTGCAGTGGATCGAAACCCGCAGGAACGTTGGGATCGAGGGTGCGGGGTTCGATGGCGCTCGTGTAAAAGGCATCGCCACGGCGGCGGACTTGGGCGACGATGGCGTTGGCATTTGCCCGCTGCGCGTCTGCGATCAATTTTGTGACTTCTTGAGGGGTTTTGAAGCCGGGATTGAAGGCGTCCACCCAGAAGGCGCGAAATTCGGCGGTTTGGGTTTGCGGAGGCATAGTTGCGTTAGCGCGGGATGGGAAGTTTGAGAACCAACCAGGAGCCAGCAGAAAACTAATTGTTAAGCCGATCAGGAACAAGCTTGACAAAAAGAATGTTTTGGTATTTCGCATGAGAAGTGTGTGAGAGAGCGTTTAACAGTCCTTTACGGACTTTTGGTTTGAGCGTCCGCTTGACATTTTCGCACAATGGTACATTAAGTGGGCAGATCGGTAAATAGTTGAGTAATACCGCTGGGAGAGTCGAGAATGAGATTAAAATTGACCTCGGCAAAATGGGCGATATTTTCCGATCTTTCAATATAGCGGTTGAGCCAGTAAATTGAATCCGCTACACCACTTAACATAGTTTTACAGGCTAAATAGGGTTTTAATGATTTTCATTTTGGCTGTATCAATGCCGCATTCAAGTTTGGAAATTGGACTGAGGGTTTTCCACTTGCCTTTATTCGCGGTGAAGATAGCATCGGCTGTTTTTTCGGCATCTATATTTTCAAAGCCGCCTATTTTATTAGTGTATAAGTAATTGAGACGATCGAAAATTTCATCTCTAGATGCACGTTTCACGCTGACTGCTTCAGGCGGTGGCGGTGGTGGCGGGGGTGGCGATAGAGTAAATACTTGAGCAATACAACCTAATCTCGCCTTATTCAAATTACATTTTAGCTTAGTCAAAGGGAGAAAATCTGACCATTGCTCCCGGTTAGATTCTACAATTTGATTGGCCGTTTCAACTGGTTTTACATTGTTCCAATTATGCTCTTTAACTAAGTATTTAAGTACAGCTATAATAGTATCTTTTGATGCTGTACTCAGATTGACTGTGGGATTTGCTTCTCGCGCTAGAATCTTCGCTTGTTCAATATTTGATGGTTTTGGGTCAATGACAATACACCAGACTGAATCTAATTTGGCTTGTTGAGCTACAGCATAGACAAAGTGATTGCTCACAACTTGATACTGATAGTCGCCTGTTTCTTTAACGATAATCGGAATCCAATTGCGATTACCTGCTTGCAATACGGCTTCGGCGGCTCCGGCAATGATAAACTCTGACTCAGAGCATGGTTCTGCGGACTCAATTTTAGATAACTTCAAGTCCATTAACTTACCGATGTTCTCAGAATTACTCATACAAAAAATACTCCTTCGCTAATTTTAAGTAATATTCAGCGGCTTTTTTGTGTTGAAAAACCGCTGGTTTTCGAGAAAAAGCTGCAGTTGAAACAACTTCATATTCGGGAACACTGAATATAGTTGTGTCAATCACCGTTTTTGTAGATTTAGGCCAATAATAGGGTAACAAATTAGTATCGAAAATATAATTATCTCCTTTCTTAAGTGTAAGAATTGCTTTAATTTCTGCATTGGCTCTTTTGATTGAAGCCTCTGTTTCTTTATGTCTATTGAAAAATATCGGCAAGGCAATAGGGCCACCGTCCTGCCTAAGCTTCTTAACTTCAGGTAAGAATTCTTTAATAACTTTAGCAGCATTTTTTAAGGATGAAAAGTTATTGTGTTCTGTTGGCATGAGGATTACATCGGAAGCTATCACAGAGCTTTTACTAAAAAAAGTCCAGTTCGTAGGTGCATCAATTAAGATGTAATCATAATTACAAACAAAAATATCCAGCAAATCTCGCAGCCTTGCTGAACCTTTATCAATTTTTGATTCATAAGTATGAGCCATGAACTTCGATAATCCTGAATCAGATGGGATGACATCAAATACCTTAACTAATTGACCTGCTTTATTCTTCAGATTAAATGCTTGAATAGTTTCTTTAACATTAAATGCTCCATCAACCAGGCAATCAGATAGTTTGACTTTTCCCTCCTGTAAGCCTAATGAATCTGTTAAATCTCCTTGTTGTGGATCGAAGTCAACAACAAGCACTTTTTTATGCTCTTGTCGAAGAATCGCAGCCAAGTTGATTGTCGTTGTAGTTTTCCCCACACCTCCCTTATCATTATAGATGCAAATTCTTAAAGCTTTGGGTGGGTTTTCCAGCAAGTTTTTAATTTGAGTAATAATTTTAATATTATCTTTGGTTATCCTCATGCAGTCAGTAGCAGGCAATACGATTTTACCATGTTTACGGAATAGCTGGATATCTGTTGAGTTAGTTATAATACCCCATTGAGATGTTTGGCACTTAGGAGCAAGAAGATAACCTGTTATCTGTTCTTTAGCTTTTTTGTACGCGGGAGTACCTTCTGCTAAGTTAATGATGGCATTTCCTGATACTCTCCCTTTAACTTCAATGATTAAGTCTGGCTTAATCTTAGCCACTGAAAATTTATCATCATCGTGATTCTTGCGTGCAGCAAAATCCGCAGGCCCCTTCCCTGTTTTAAACTGTTGTACCCACTCATCAGATGTGAATCCAAGTGCATTTAGAAGGCGTTTGACAAATCGATCTTCGACTTCTGGCTCTTCTGCATTCTGTGAAATATAGCAATTCCATTTGAGATGTAAATATAAATTTCTATGGTAAAATAGGAAAGTTTGATAATAAATGAAAGGAAAG
>NZ_JAUBRO010000063.1:0-32687 GCF_036701945.1 Microcoleus sp. MON1_C1
GTATCCTCGGGATTTACATATCATACAAGTAGATAACGGAGGGTTTCATAACTCCTTAAATCTGAGCATACCCGAAAATGTAATTTTGCTCTTTCAGCCAGGCTACAGTCCGGAAGTAAATCCAATAGAAAGACTGTGGGGGTATGTAAAAGAACAATTAAAATGGTTGAGATTTGACCAAATAGAAGAGTTGAGAGCAGCCGTGCAAAAAGAGTTAAACAAGTTGACGAATGAAGTCATTGCTTCTTTGACGGGATGGCAATTCATTTTAGAGGCAATATCTGTAGCAGAACTTTAGGAAATTGGTATAACCGGAAATGATATAACATTTTGTCGCTCAAGTGGGGGGCGGGTTTATAGATATTGTCGAGGTGAATGGAAGATTGTTGGTGAAACCTGCCACTACCAATATTGTGGTTAATTTACCAGACTTGATAAGCCCAGGTGCAGCTAAATTTTACAGTCAACTTTGATGAAATTATTGTGGGGTGGGCGTCTCGCCCGCCTGAAAAATACAACTTAAATGCGGAACAGCTTATTACACAGAAACCCGGTTTCTTAAAAAAAACCGGGTTTCTAAACACCGTAAAAGTTTTACGTTGAATTAGATTGAGCTACCTAGCCAGCGATTTTCAACAATTCCACATCAAAAATCAGCGTAGCATTAGGAGGAATCACCCCGCCCGCACCGCGAGCACCGTAACCGAGTTCAGGGGGAATAATCAACTTGCGGCGGTCTCCAACTTTCATCGTACCGACACCTTCATCCCAACCCTTAATTACTTGACCTACGCCAATTTTGAACTGAAAAGGAGAATTGCGATCGCGAGAACTGTCAAACTTCGTGCCATCCTCCAAAGTTCCAGTGTAGTGCACGACAACCGTCTGCCCGGTTTTTGGAGTCGCCCCATTACCCTCTTTCAATTCAACATATTTCAGACCGGAATCGGTGGTGACAGTTTTCTCAGTATTATCAGTCATGTTATTGCCAGCGATAGTAGCTGGTACCTTCGGTAAAGTAGCATCCGCTACTAGCAAGCTATTCTCATTCAAAGACTGCGCTGACAACTTCTCAATAGCAGTCTCGGGTAAAAGATTGTTCAATTCGGCTGCAACTGCTTGGGACCCAGAACCGCCCATTTGAGCGACTATCAAAAACAAAAAGCAAACCAGCATTACCCCCAAGCTGACTAGAACTCCTCGCAAAATTAATCCTCCTGATACTTTTAACCGCGATATCTTAGATATCTAAGACATCTACAACAACAAGAAATAGAAAATTTTATCTGAACTTTTCCACCAAAAAACGGCAGATACCAGATAATTTTCAAGGCAAAACTATGAAGTCAGAATGTTTGTAATTCTACATAAATGGCTTCTACATGAGTGCCTTTTTTAGCCTTCTGGCTTCGGGTGACAATCTTATCACAAGATAACAGCGAACTCCTGGCGGGCGTTAGCGAAGCCCTCGAAGAGGATCGAACTCAGCGCCAGTTACGGTTTTCTAAATCCCGCATCTGACGTTCCAAACGATCGAGCCTTCCGCGCAACTCATCCATTTCGGACTGTCGGGGGACTCCCATATCTTGGAGAATATTCCGCAATTGCCGCTGCAACTGCGTATCCCAATTGCCCTGCTCAGACTTGAGCTGCTCCGTCATGTCATCGACAAAGGTTTTGGCTTGCTCGGGATTGATTTTGCCATCTTTGACCCATTGCTCGCTAGCTTCCTGTAATTTCTCGGCTACCAGGGAGGTAGTACCAATGCCCAGCATTACCAGTTGTTTGAGTAAGTTGCTATTGTTATCCATAGATTTTTCCTAATGTTTGCCCTTTCATACCCGATCGGCTCAGGTAGCCTGCTGTCGCTGCGAAACCCTCTGTAAACTTAAAGTTACATCAGCGCACACCTACCTTTCTATTTTGGAGCATCCAGCCGCCTGATGGCGAGCCGATCGCGCTAATCGGCGTTCGGAAAACCCCCTAATGAGCCTACCCACCACCTTACCCCATAACCCTGCTGTCTATGCCTGATTGCCCCCGCTGTCACCAACCTGTAGACGCCCGAGCGCTCGCCTGTCCGCACTGCAAAATCCCTCTCAAAGCTTTCGGTCATCCGGGTATCCCTCTTTATCGATCGAAACCCGAAGAATTTCTGTGCACTAACTGTATTTATCACGAAGACGACACTTGCAACTACCCGCAGCGTCCCTTTGCCAAAGAATGCACGCTTTATCACGATCGAGCTGAGCCACTTGTGCCACAGACGATCTCTTACAGCAGCGGCGACGGGCTGCAAGCGATCAAAAATTGGTGTCAGCGCCATCTGGTTTGGTTAGCATTATTAGGTTTAATTATTATTAGCATTGCTCTGTCGATTTAATCGGATTGTACAAAGCGTAGAATAGACATATCTCTGTTAATCTGGGTTGCTCTATTATTCTCTAAGTTATTCATGAGCTACGTATTCGGCATCGACGGCGGCGGCACTAAAACTATCTGCCTTTTAATGGATGACAACCACCTTGTTTTAGGACGGGGGGAAGCAGGGCCGTCAAATTATCAAACCCTGGGAATTGAGACAGCCAAACAATCCATTCAATTGGCGATCGAACGAGCAGTTCTGTCCGCTCAGGTCGAGGCTGTAGGCAATCTCAACATAGAAGCAATTGGTCTGGGACTAGCAGGCGTCGGGCGTCCAAAAGATCGTGAAATAGTGCAATTTGTAGTGCAGAACTTGCAGTTGACGAATACTTTACCAGTAACCCGATCGTTCCTGCCCAGGAATATAGTAATTTCCAGCGACTGCGCGATCGCACTTGCTGGCGGTACAGGCCATCCAGTGGGTATCGCCGTTATTTCAGGAACCGGTTCGATTGTTTTCGGGCAAAACCGTCAAGGAAAAACTAAACGAGTCGGCGGTTGGGGATATATTTTAGGCGATGAAGGCAGCGGATATAACATCGCCCTTCAGGGTTTGCAAGCTGCTTTGAAGTTCTATGACGGACGCGAAGATTTTACCGTGCTTGCGGAAAAATTTCAAAAGCATTTAGGCCTCAATAACCTAGAAGAATTGGTAGAAGTCGTTTACGGGCGCGGTTGGGGAGTCAAAGAAATTGCAGCTTTAGCGCCGATTGTCGAGGGAGCAGCAGCAGAGGGCGATCGCGTCGCTGACAGCATTATCAATAATGCTGTGGCAGAATTAACCTATGCAACAAAAATAGCCATTTCAGCGCTATTTAACCAAACAGAAGAATTTGAAATTGTGATCGTAGGAGGTGTGTGGGGCGGCGAGGCAAATTGCCGAGGTCGGTTTGAAGCGGCCATAAGTGCGATCGCCCCAAAGGCTAAGGTTATCTCGCCCCGATACGAACCAGCTTTCGGTGCTGGATTGTTAGCTTTAAACGCTCTCAACAATTAACCGGGTGATCCCAGCCTTCGTGCGGGAATTTCACCTTAACTAATTAGAGGCTAAGGGGGACGATGAATCGAAATCTCTCCTTTATCCTCCTTATCTTCCCAATCTTGCCCATTTTCTCGCTCTTTCCAAATTTTAAAAGTTTCGATTATCTACCTTATCTTCCCAACTTGTAGAATTCCAGCCTGCCATAATCACAACATCAGATGAATGCGAAACAAGAAACAAATTTAGCAGTATTGCGTTCCTAAGTAAACAAAAACCGCAGCAAGGAGACAATTTATATGATTACTTCTCAAAAATGGCGTTCAGCAACAGCAGCGATCCTCGCACTGGGCATTACAGTTGGAACCAGCGCGCCGCTGGTGGTAGCTACTCCCGCAGAAGCCCAACAACGAATTTCACAATTTGATAGCATCCGAATTCCGTCGGGCAGTGTAATTCCAGTTAGCTATGAAAAAGACAAAATAGTTGTCACCCGCGAAGAAACTGCACCTTTAACTTTAACAGTGGCGCGAGACATCCGCACACCTCAAGGCAGAGTATTAATCCCCGGAGGCAGCCAGATAGTCGGGACACTGCAACCTGTCAGAAGAGGCAATCAAATCGGTACTCAATTTGTTGCCAGAGAGTTAATTATCAGCCGCCGCCAACGCTATCGGATTGATGGCTATTCGGGAATTATTACCCGAAGCGAAAGAGTCCAAAAAGGTGCTGGCACAGGTTCATTAGCGCAAGGTGCAGCATTGGGTGCAGCAGCAGCAGCAGCACTAGCAGGCATTACCGGTGACAAAGCCATCGCCACGGAAGAAGTATTGGGAGGCGCTGGGATCGGCGCTATAGCTGGAGTATTGTTGGGACGGCGCAGCGTTGACGTGCTCGTGATTCGCCCGGAACAAGATTTGGCAGTGACATTGCGATCGGATATCGTACTCCGCTAATATTGGAATCTTCGGATTAATTATTTGCAGTAAAACATTGTCGATCGCTAACTTGTTGTCTCCCGATAATTGGCTAGGCATACTATTAAGGTTGTGCCTAGCCATGTTTGTTGGCGGAATTATTGGATGGGAGCGCCAACTCAGACACAAACCAGCGGGATTGAGAACTCATATGCTAGTAAGTATGGGTTCTGCACTGTTTGTTTTAATGCCGCTGGCAATGGGTAAAAATGAAAACGGAGGAGATGCTGTAGCGCGCGTAATTCAAGGCATTGCTGCCGGGATTGGGTTTTTGGGAGGCGGAGAAATCCTGCGGCAAAATCAACAGGAAATAGGCAAAGTTGAAGTTCACGGACTCACCTCTGCCGCCGCTATTTGGGTGTCAGCAGCTTTAGGAACTGCGGCCGGATGCGGGTTGTGGCAACTGGCATTAATTGGCGCTTTAATGTCGCTGTTTGTTCTGAGAGTAATTAAAGAGTTAGAGCGTCGGACTCGTGGGAAATAGTCTCAGTTATGATATAAAATAGGGTATTATAATTGTTATAACGTTTGTAGTGACGACGGAAGTACGAGCGAGTTTTATGAGGGTTAAAGTCCTCACTCCCTACTAATTTTATTGCCGTCGATGGAGGGGAAATAATATTAGCTGTTTCATACCAAGTCCAGTTAATCCTTGATCGTAAATTGTTTGCCCTCATCCCAGCCATACCTGTCCAGATGCTGAAAAAGGGGCGTTACACAATTTGAAGATGATTATTGTGGGCATTGGTGTCAACTTAACGTTAAACCCTCATTTCGGCAGCGGTTGAAACAAGAGCCTCAAAGCGAAAGTCCTCGCTATGAGGACTAATGAGTTCTTCAGTCCTCTTTGAGAGGACTTTAGCTATGAGACAGGGAATTCATTCCCTGGCGGACTTCCGGGTGAGCGCAGGGCGGTTTCATTCTCACGAAAATCAGGCTTTTGACTCTTGTAGTGCCAAGAATGCCTACCCCCCCACAGACGATTTCACAGGCTTTTCAGACATGGGGGCAACCACGGGGGGATTGCCCCTAGGTCGAATGAAACCGCCCTGCGGGTGAGCGGGAGGACTGGCGGACTAAAGGCTTAAGTTGACACTAATATATTGTGGGGTGTTCCGCCTGCGGTGAAAATACACGCCTTCGGGCTACGAGAGCCCATTCCACAAAAAAACAATCAAAATCACCCCGCCATTATGCAACCCCTACAAAGTGGCTAAAACGCTTGAAATCTCTGCTTGGCGCGCTCGATAAATCTTCTTTATTTGATAGAGTATTAACAATAGATAACATCTCAAGAATAATGCTCAACTTTTACGAAGCAAACACTTTGACTACAGCTTGACAGGTCGGGTCATCCAAGCCTGACCTTTGACGAGTGAAGTCCTCACTATCCACTTACATATTCATTTTAATATTTATTATTTCAATTTTAGTTACTTTGGTCAAAAACCATTGAACCAAACTACCAATATTTTTTAAATTAATTAGTATATAAATCAGCAATATAATTATATTTTACCAGCCTTTATGAACTACAAAAATTAATTAATATTCATATCGCCCGAGGACTGAATAAAAAAATTAATTTATATCCGGGAAATTTGGCATTTTCATCAATTCCAAAGACTCTTGCCTCACGCGACCCGCCATCGCAGCTAATTGCAAGCTCATAAAAGCATTCAAATCTTCCAAATCACACTTGGCAGAGGAAAAAACCTTCTGCATTTCATTTTCCGCTTCCAAACTCAGATAGCCAGCGGCAATAGCTTGTTTTACAACTTCACGAATCTGCACGGTAGAAATGTCCCTTACTAAATTTTTACTACTCAAAAGCCCGCTAATTACTAACAGGAAGTTTCGGAAGCCGTCTCGCCAAAGATTTCAAATTTTCTCAGCTCGCGAGACTCTTGTTTCACTCCTCCGGACATCGCTGCTAGTTGCAAAGCCATAAAAGCATTTAAGTCTTCCAAGTCATACTTGGTGGTAGTTAACATCCCCCGCAGTTGATTTTCGGCTTCAAGGGTTAGATAGCCTAGAGCCAGAGCTTGCTGGGCGAGATCGCGAATTAGTACCATAACACTTCGGGATTTTATTGGTTCAAGCCTCAGTATCAACTGTTTTCACAGAATCAGCAGTGACGGCTATTGCTCGATAGGTGTGACATTGTTACGGGCCACTCGTGACAGCCGGAGTCGCAGAGTGTGACTAAGTATTTGCACGGTTGTGATGGCGATCACGCGGGGGATGCCAGAGGAGGAGTGTCCGAGTGGGGAGTCGGAGAGTGTCCGGGTGTCTGGGTGGGGGAGTCGGAGAGTGTCCGAGTGGAGGAGTCGGAGAGGGGGAGCATTTTTCTTTTTCCCTGCAACTAATAACTGATGACTACTGCCTTCTACCTTCAGAAGACGCTCAACGTCTATAATCAGCAAGTTAAATATTTACGGCAAGACATATGGAACTAGCTCATAAAGATTTGCTACAACAAATAGCCCGACTATCGGAAACTTATGCTAATTTGGCCGATCGCCTGTCTCAAGCAGCAAAACAACTGCAAGACTCCGGCCTTCCTCCCTCTGACAGCTTGCTGCAGGAAGTAGCAGCCTACAGCCGCAACTTTGCCGCAGTCCAAAAACAAGCTCTCGAACTCAACAAATCCGCGATCGCGCCGGGGGAAATTGCTTCCCTCAAAGACATTCAAAACTTAGTCGAGACTGCCGCAGCTTCCGAAGGTAAAGCAGAAATTCGCGACGCAGCTTTGAAAGTGATCGATCGAGTATTGGCGATCGCCCACCGCGAACAAAGCGACTTCGCACCCTTACAATCAGTTCATGCCAGAGCCCGCGAACTGCAGCGCGCGATTTCCGAATCAACCCCAACTCAACTGCATTCCGACGCAGAATCCTTAGTCAGTGGCAAACACCCAGTTTCAGCAGTGCTCGCCCTGGTGGAACAGCAAGACAAATTAGATGACGAACAGTGGGTAATTCTCGAAGAAACAGTCAGCGCCGCTTTTGGCAAACAAATAGCCGTAGCCATTTCCAGAGGCAAATTAACCATTGCTGAGATGGTAAAAGCAGCACCTGCAAAAGTCGAACCCGCATTTAAACCAGCGCCAGAACAAAAAATCAGCGCCGAACCTTTGCCAGAAGTGATTGTCATCCCGTCAGGAAATGTGGCACCGAAACAAGTTACAGTTGCGCCACAGATCCAGATTTTGGAATCCCCCGCACCTTCTGCCCCCATGCACGAGGTAATTATTGTTCCCAGCGTGGAAGTACCTAAGTCTCTCCCGACAACCGGTTCTGGGAACATTGTTTTTGGGGCACCCCGGAACATTCAACCAGCGGTGGCAGTAGAGGGCGGTTTGGGAATCAAAGTTTTGGTGCACATTCAGGGGATTGGCGATCGAACTTTCGGTGCTCAAGAATACGCGGGTACTAAAGCTCAAGGGCGCCGTGTCGAAGGATTTGCGATTAATATCGACCCGCCAATTCCCGGCTTAAATGTCGAGTACATGGCTCACGTCGAAGGTGTTGGGGATACTCCTTGGCTTAGCGAAGGAGAATTGGCAGGTTTTCGGGGTCAAGCGAAACGAATTGAGGGATTTGCGGTGCGGTTGAGCGGGCCGCAAGCTGATAAGTACGACGTATTTTATAGCGCTCACATTCAGAATATCGGCGACACCGACGTGTCCTCCAACGGCGAATATTGCGGCACTCGCGGCAAAGCTTTGAGAATAGAGGGCATCAAAGTTTGGATCGCGCAGTCTGCAAGTTCCCAAACAGTGGCGCCTGTGGGTTTAAAAGTGTTGGCGCATATTCAAGGAATTGGCGATCGAACTTTTAGCGATCGAGAATATGCGGGTACTAAAGCTCAAGGCCGCCGCGTGGAAGGATTTCAAATTAAAATAGAGCCTCCCGTTCCCGGTTTAAATTTGCAGTACATGGCTCACGTTGAAGGAGTTGGCGATACTGCTTGGATCTCGGAAGGGGAGTTGGCCGGTTTCCGGGGCAAAGCCAAGCGCATTGAGGGATTTGCCGCCCGCCTGACAGGGCCGCAAGCTGATAAATACGACGTATTTTATACGGCTCACATCCAGAATGTAGGTGATACTCCTGTTACTGCTAACGGTCAATATTGCGGCACTCGCGGCAAAGGTTTGAGGGTTGAGGGGATGACGGTTTGGGTTGAGCCGAAAGCGTAAAAATTGAGAATGAAGGGAAAATTTGCAGTTGCATTTTCCATTCATTTTCTGTTGTTATATCATGTTTGATTGGTTGGTTTTTGTATAAGTTGCGCGATGGTAGGGGCTGGTTTTACCAAGCATCTACGCCAAGAACTAATAATCCCATAAACCCGCCCCCTCTCTCTCAACGCTAAACCTCAATGTACATTTTTTCCCTTCGATCAAAGTCAAGGTTGATATAGGTTATTAGTTGTTGGCGGGCGGGTTTAGGAGATTGTTTGTGTGCGTCAAAGATTATTGGTAAAACCCGCCCCTACAGCATCAAAAACACTTGCACAACTTACGCTAGCAGACACGATATTAATGGTGTAGCACGTGCAACAAGCCTTCTACCACATGACCGATCGCACTTGGAGCAGATTCGCAAGCTGCAGCTTCGGCGGCGCAGTAGCTGGCGTGGAGTGCGTTTCCGACAGCCTGACTCCCTCCCTCCAGCGCATCGGCACCAAATTGACCGCGATATGTTTCTTGGACCATTTCAGCTTGAATTTTGCTGGTGGTTTCTTGGGCATTCGTTTCCCAATTGCGGATTGTTTGGATGATCTCGAACCCAGCCCAAATTAACATTCCGAGGACGATCGCAGCAATAAAGTATCCCATAGCTTTCTTTAAAGTTTGAGGTTTGCTCTATCTAATCTAGGGTGGCATTTGAAGGCAGACAGGAGCAAAACCATTGCTATTGAGTGCGGATTTCCACCTGCTAGAACTGTCGTTATTTGGTAAATTGAGGACTAAAGCTTCACTAAAACTATGGCAACATGGCATAACTTACCCTTCCAGAGCTGCCAAAAGACACAGCAACAAAGCCTCCGTCCACTCGACTACAGCACCGTAAGTATCGCCCGTGTGGCCGCCCAAACGGTGGTTAAACCAGGCTCCGGCAAAAATTCCGATCGCACTTCCCCCCAAAGCCATCCCCGCCGCCAACAGCCACCGATCGCCCTCCAATACAACTTGCACCACGCTCAAACTCAGCAGCAACAGCACTCCCGGTATAAAATCAAAAGGAGAATAAATCGATTCCTTGTGAAAAGCTCCCTTACCCTCGGCCCGCAGATATGGATAGCGGGCGATCGCCACCAGTTGGGCCCACCTTCCCCAACCGGCCACACCCATCAAAGCCAGCCACCGATAGTTATTCAAGTCTGAGAGAGCGGCAGTTTTCAGCAGTACGATCGCGATCGCAGCCATCGCCCCAAAGGCCCCTGTAACGCTGTCCCGCATGACTTCCAGCCTGCGTACCGGGTCGGGTACAGCCAGCCCGTCCGCCGCGTCCATTGCGCCGTCTAGGTGCAGCCCGCCAGTCACGGCGATGCCCAAGACTACCACCAAGGCCGATCGAGTCAGAGCAGGCATTCCCAACAACTGCAACCCAACATCCCCCAGTCCCAGCATCCCCCCAATCAAAAGCCCGATCGCCGGTGCCAAGCGGGCAATGCCCCGAAACTCCAAAGTCCAAGACACTGGTACCGGCAAACAAGTATAAAAAGCGACTGCGGCTGCGATGGCAGCGCCTTGATTCCGGAAAAAGTCGATCGTAGAGCGAACCCATTTATCATGCACCATAAGATAGAAAATTTTTCATCTGGTATGCAGTTGTCAATCGATTAGCGTGTGCCAGAATTGGACTGTAACACCCTAGTTTTTTGGATCGAGCATTCCTCCTGTCCGAGATCTTTTCCCCGGAAAACCTCTGTCGGCAGCGATCCCAAAGCTCCCTATCTAAAATGACTAAACTCAAGATCCGCGTTTCCCTTCCCAAGAATTCTAGCTAACTCCCTGATTATCAAGACGGGAAAATACTACAACAGAGGCTTTTACTCCATGAGTGACGATCAATTGAATAACAGGGTAGTTGCTCCTTGCATCATCGATACAGGGATTGTCGTCAACAAACGCGATATCAAAAGATTGCTGTTTGATTTAGGACGTGTCCGCTACCTTCACATACAAGATGGTCAGATTTATAGCGAAGGGGAAGGTTATGTGCTCGAAGTCTTCGCCAACCCCGACCGTTCTACCCTGATTGCCAATCATGCGCTTTATTTGAACGTGTATAGTTTTGATTACCTGGAACTTAAACAGTCCCCTGAAGATGGTGCTTATTTTGACCTGATTCAAGATGGACGGCAGTTGCGGTTAATTCCCCTCTCCAATCCTTTGCAAGAGCAATTCGCCCGGAATTTAAATGCTGCGGCTTTGGATGCGGTTGTCGATCAGGTACTCTCAGGCAACTGGGATCTGCACTTGGACGAAGATGATTCCCCCTTTTAATCGTCAGTCAGTCGATTTTAGATTTTAGATTTTAGATTTTAGATTTACTTGCAGCATTGAATCTGGGAGTTAGAACTAAGGTCTAAAATTTTTTGCCCTCCACGACGATTGTCGGAAACTTGTATCCGTTTTTGGGCGGGGTCATGAGTTTTTTGTCGCGATGTCATCAACAATAGATTAGATAACACGGACGGCCGAGTAGCGGTTAACGATCGTCGGGGACTAATGACTGAAGACAACGCGAGATTTACTTTTAAATGTCAGGCTAATTGCAGCCATACCCAAGCCCGTGCAGGGGTTTTTACCACTCCCCACGGTGTGGTGGAAACGCCTAAATTTATGCCCGTAGGGACGCTGGCTAATGTCAAAACTTTGACACCGGCACATCTTGAGGCGGCGGGTTCTCAAATGGTTTTGGCAAATACTTATCACTTGCACTTGCAGCCGGGGGAAGCGATTGTCGCAGGCGCGGGCGGATTGCACAAATTTATGGCTTGGCCGGGCCCGATGCTGACGGATTCGGGTGGCTTTCAGGTGTTTAGCTTGAGCCAAATGCGGAAGATTACTGATGATGGGGTGACTTTTCGCTCTCCCCGCGATGGCCGCATGATTAATTTGACGCCGGAACGATCGATCGAAATTCAGAATGAGTTGGGCGCTGATGTGATTATGGCCTTTGACGAGTGTCCCCCTTACCCCGCTACGCGGGAAGAGGTGGAGGCTGCGACAAATCGCACTTACCGCTGGCTGCAACGCTGCATTCAAGCTCACTCGCGCCCGGATCAAGCTTTGTTCGGCATCGTCCAGGGGGGCGTTTTCCCCGATTTGCGATCGCGCGCGGCGAACCAGTTGGTAGATTTGGATTTACCAGGCTACGCCATCGGCGGCGTTAGTGTGGGGGAATCGGGGGATTTGATCGCAGAGATTGTGAAGGTGACTGCGCCCCTGTTGCCGGCAAATAAACCGCGTTATTTGATGGGGATTGGGACTTATCGGGAAATGGCGTTGGCTGTGGCGAGTGGCGTAGATATGTTTGACTGCGTGATTCCGACTCGGCTGGCCCGCCACGGGACGGCTTTTGTGGGTGGGGAACGCTGGAGTTTGAAAAATGCTCGGTTCCGGGAGGATTTTGCGCCGCTGGATGAGTCTTGTCCTTGTTATACCTGCCAAAAATTCAGTCGGGCTTATTTGGCCCATTTGGCGCGGGCTAACGAAGTGCTGGGGTATACTTTGCTAGCGATTCACAATGTCACGGAGTTGATTCGCTTTACGGGGAGGATGCGGGAGGCGATTTTTGCCGATCGATTTACTGAAGAGTTTGCCCACTGGCTCGCACCGAGAGTCGATCGATCGTGATTGCCTTGGGTAAAGATATGCGACAATTATGAAAATTCTGTTGGATAGGTAGGTTGATTCATGGAAGCTGCATTACTCTTAGCAAAACTGCCCGAAGCTTATTCGATTTTTGAGCCTTTGGTTAATGTTTTGCCGGTCATTCCCGTATTTTTCTTGCTGCTGGCTTTTGTTTGGCAGGCGGCTGTCGGATTTAGATAAGTTTGATTTTAATAAAAGCAGGGGCAATTCCAGAATTGCCCCTGCTTTTAGATGTTAAGTTTTGTTTCGCTCTTCCTTCTGCCTTCAGCTACCGCCGATCCCACTTTTGAAAGCCGGTCTTTCTGAGATCCGCTTGATGTAATCTACAACGGCCGGATAAGCACTGAGGTCTAGTTTTAGCATCATCGGAATGTAGGCCAACATTGACCCCACTGCTGCGTCGGCGACGCCAAATTCATCACCCATTAAAAACGGCTGTTTCTCAAAGATTTCATTTAACGGTTTTAACAACTTGGGAGTTTCGCGATCGCGATTTGCTTCGACAAATATTCCCGGCCCCAAGGTGGCGTTAGCAAACGTGACCCACTGCACAATTTCAGCTTGCTGCTCCAAAGTCGCGGGCATTCTACCATGTTTTTGAGCTAAATACAGCAGAATTGCGCCGGATTCCCAAAGTTTGAAATCTCCGTCAACAATTGCCGGTACTTTGCCGATCGGGTTAATTTCGAGATACTCTGGCTGCAAGTGTTCCCCTGCTTGCATATCCAGCATGACGAATTCGTAGGGAACTCCTATTTCTTCTAGATACCACTTGACAATTGAGGCCCTGCTGCGGGCTGCGCCGTAAAGTTTCAGCACGGAATTTTTATCCTTTAACGCAATATTGCTGTTATAGCATTTTTTGGGAATTGGGAATTAAAGTCACCAGAGACTCTGATGTCAATGTTCGACTGATGACTACTGACTACTGACTAATTACTAATTACCGATAACTAATGGCATTTCTGTCAAGTGCAGAAACAAGATTCTGCTGCCAATAAAAATCAAAATGGCTCCGCCCAATATCTCAATTTTATTAGCAAATAAGTTGCCGCACTTGTGCCCGATAAACACGCCAGCAAAGGCTAAAAAGAAAGTAATAAATCCGATCGCAGTCACCGCAGGAGCAATAGAATCTTTCAGGACAGCAAATCCGAGGCCAACTGCTAGAGCATCGATACTCGTCGCCACCGACAGCGTTATCAAAGTCCCCGTATCTAAGGGATTGAACTTTTTCTCGCATTCTTCGCTTTGCAGCGATTCGTAAATCATTCTCCCGCCAATGAAACTCAAAAGCCCAAAAGCGATCCAATGGTCGATCGGTGTTATCAAAAAACTAAAACTCAGACCGAGCAACCATCCTAGGACGGGCATTAAAGCTTGAAAGCCTCCGAAAAATAAGGCGATTTTTAAAGCTTTATTGACCTTCATGTGTTTGATTGCTAAACCGCTCGAAACAGCCACAGCAAAAGCATCTGCTGCTAGTCCCAAGGAAAGTAATATGGTAGTGGCTGCATCCATTTTTGTAAAGTGTTAGGTGTTATAAATAAACTGTTACTCTTGACTGTTTTAGTTTACACTAAATTTTGATATAATTGCGTTATTATCATAATATATTCATTTTTGACTCACATTTATTTCACAATTGGCGAAAGTTGAAAAAATCAGCGCTTAGCTGTATTCTGTTAAAGATTATTTATCAAGTAGCAGAATTGACTATGCCGCAATCTAGACCGTACCAGCCATTGCTGCTCAGGTTACTGCATGGGGTTAACGCTGCGATCGCCCTTTTAGCAATTTTGAGCGCATTTCTGGTTTACAACACCTACGATGGGCGGTTTGGCAAAGTCTCCGTACCTCAGATTGGAGATATTATCGGGATTCACGGCACTTTTGGCAAGATGTTGCTGTTAGGAATAATGCCGGCTTTTGCATTGTACAGTTTCCACGCCGGTCAAAAAGTTTTGGTGCAGCCTGATTCTTTTGGGAAACTAACGCAGTTGGGAAAACCGATTGGGTGGTACAGTTTGCACCGGATTGTGAATACGTTGATGTTGCTGGCACTGACTTTTTCGATCGCTTCTGGCAGTATGGTTAAGGAAGAATGGCTGCCGGCTGGGGAATTGACCCAGGTTTGGTATTATTTACACGCTTCTGGTTGGGTGGTATTGGTATTTTGTCTGGCAATGCACTTGTTGATGAGTGCGAAGGTGGGGGGTTTGCCCCTAATTTTGTCGATGTTTGATGCCGCATATCCCCCGGAAGATTCGCCGGCGGCTTGGTGGAAGAAAATTCGCTCTTTGGTCGATCGCTCTTAATGTGAAAATGCTTAATTTGAAAATGAACAAAAATATTTTATTAATTGTTGCGGAAGTCTTGGTAATGGGAGGTTGGTTGTTTGCTGTGGTTGCACCTTTATTATTTCCCTAATCCTATCATAGCAATTTGGGTTAACAAATGATCGTTAGGTTTGTAGTGAAGACTTCAGCCTTCTGTTTTATGAGGACTAAAGTCTTCATTACGAAGCCAAATTAAGCTTTTCGCGGAACTTGCTGGCAAGATTTGCGACTGGTTTCCCTGGCGGCAAGATGCGATATCAAAGGATCGGCAATTTTACCATAAACTCAGCACCGCCCCCAGTTTGAGATTTAATTTGAGATTGCACGGGAGATTCAACTGTAAGGCCGCCGCCGTGCAATTCTACAATAATTTTATAGCAAACCGACAAGTCCAATCCTGTAAAATTTTTAAATGATTTAGTATGACCAGACTGGTCAAATATTCTGTGTTGAATTTCCGGGGGAATTCGGGCGCCGTTGTGGGCGATCGATACTGCAATAAACCGGGCGGGATAACCCTCGACAATATCTGTTTTAATTGTAATAATTTGATCGGAGTTTTCAATACTCTTAAGAGCATCAATAGCATTGCTGAGGAGACTCGCGAATACCTGGCTCAGTTGACCGGGATAACACAAAATGGGCGGCAGGTTGTGGTACTCCTTGACTACTAATATTTTTTGCTCCAGCCGGCCCGCTAGCAACAGCAAAATATTGTCGATGCTTTCATTTAGGTTGGCGTGTTCTTTGTTGGGTTCGTCAGGAAGCGAAAATTTCCGCAAAGCAAGGACTATCTGGCGAATGCGATCGGCTCCTATTTTCAAAAGGTTGAGAATTTGCGGCAACTCTTCGCTGATAAAATCTAGGTCGCAGGCCTCTATTTCTTTGGCAATTCGCGGCACAGGTTCGGGATATTGTTCGCGATAGAGGCGAATTATATTGAGCAAATATTTGATATAATCGTTAACGTGAATCAGGCGACCGTAAATAAAGTTAATCGGGTTATTAATTTCCTGGGCAACTTCGGCGGCTAGTTGACCGACAATTGTCATTTTTTCGCTTTGTACTAAATGCTCTTCGGTGATTCTGAGTTTTGCTAATACTTCTTCCAAAAGTTTGAGTTCTTCTTGAATTTGCCCGTGGAGTTGGGATTGGGAAATTGCGATCGCCAGCGAGTCTGCAATTGCTTCCAAAACTTCCACCTCGTCGGGAGTTGCAAACCGCCGATTTGCACAGGCGAACAGATATCCAAGCCGATGATTCTGAGTTAGTACGGGTACTGCTGCGTAGTGACTATTTGTGAGTTCGATATGGGCGTGTTCCTCAGACGCTGTGGCATCAGGGGCGGCCGTTTTATGTAGCAGTATCGTTTCGCAGCGGTGAAGCCGTGCAGCTAAATCTCCAGAGGGCCCTCCAGGAACACCAAAGATTCCCAAGCAGGCCGGCAAACCTTCCCGGCAATATTCCCAGCCAAATTCTAAAGTATCTTGTCGGGGATCGTACCATGCGAAAATAGCTCGATCGAGCTTCAGTAAAGTACCGAGTTCGTCTACTGTAGTTTGGAGGATGCGATCGAGGTGCAAGGAAGCGCGAATGCGGCCGGTCAAGCGGTGGAGAAGGCCTTCTGTGCGACTGCGAATGCAATTTAGGGCAAACAGCTTGAGCGCCACAATTGCTGCGAAAATAGCTGCGGCGGCAAGTACCCCGGCTGCTACTGCTAGTATCTTGAAAGGAAGGAGTTCTTTTTCGAGATTGTCGCGGGGAATTACGAGGGCGATCGACCATTCAGCTTGTTCTAAAGGAAGATAGGCAACATAAACTCTGGCGCCGTTGATTTGAGTCAGCACAATGCCCGTTTTTTGATAAACCATCTCCCGGGCTACATTCGCCAAATTAGCATCTGCGGACTCTAAAAGACTGGGAGCCGATTTGTCGATATTTCCGATTAACCGAACGTCGGGATGCACAATCGGCACTCCTTGAGAATTGAGAACAAAAGCGTAAGTTCCTGCCCCATATTCCAGCTTTCCTACTACTTGGGCAATTCGGTCGATGCTAATGACGCCGTTGATTACTCCGATCGGCTTTTGTGCTTTTTTATCAATAGAATTTGCCGAACTTGACCACACCGGAGCCGAAATGGGAACAATACTTTGTCCTTTGAGCGTGCGAGAAATGGTAGGATCGGAAACATAGACTTCCCCAGCCATTGCCTTTTTAAAGTGTTGGCGGTCGCTCACATTAATCAACGCTCTGCCCACTTTTGTGGTGAAATAAGAACCGTCGGGATCAATTAATGCGAAGTGCTGGAATTCTTGCAGTCGATTTACTTCCGATTTTAAATAAGGCTCTGCAACGGACCAATTCATCGAACGAACGGGAGGAGTGTGGGCGAGGATTTCGATCTCAGCCTTTCTAGTGCCGAGCCAGCGATCGATCTTGTTGGCGCGATCCCTAACTTCTAACAAAGCATTTCGCTCGCTTTTGGTGATAATCAAGCGGCGAACGCTTTGATAGCTGATACAACCCGTGATGCTAGCTGCCAAAATTGTTCCGCCCAAAATTAAGAGCGCAGTTTTGTACCCAAGATGGTATTCGCCCTTTAATTCCGCTGGCAATAGTCGAGTTAATTTCCACCACTTTACTCTCGCAAAGCTTCGCATGGTTTGACCAATTTGTGAGATTGAAATCCTTAGCTCACCTGCGATGTACTCGCCCGCACGCCAGTAGTCTGAAACTACTAGCCTTCAATAATTGCGGGATTTTTTAATTTTTTCCCGCCGGCCGGCTCACCTTGTTAAACTGGAATAATATTCTATCATTTTTTTGATGAATTAAAACTTTTTATTAACAACTTAAGATTTTTCTTAACAGTCGTTAATAATTTATGTTAATTAGGTGATGTGAGTAATGCGAACCCTACATTGAGATGTTTGGTGTTTGTCTTAATAACGAAATATTAAAAATTTTTCCTTCATTAATGAACTAAAAACTTGTTAAATCTTTAATTTACATCGTTTCCGGTTGCCTCGGTATTTTTCAAAAATCCCAACAGTCAGTTTGCCCGAAAGCATAATTTTAGTCAACAATCAACAGTCAAAAATCAAATTGAGGAGTGCAACCGGAATTCATATTACATCTCAAAACTCGGAACTATTTTCGGTGCATCCGCTGGCTGAGGCACTGTTAAATTGCCCGAGTTGCGCGATTTGTTTAAAGAACCTTGTGAGTGTGTTCGTGCTGTTTCACATTGTCTTCAGTGCGAATGACGCGCTCGGAGTTGAGCACCCTTTTGCGTTCTAAGGAATAAGTAAAGTCGTTGCGAACTGTTCCCAAGGGAATGTGAAGTTGAGCTTGGGGGCGGATTTTGTAAGTGCGGGCAGCGGCGATCGCCCGAAAGCCAAATTCTTCGCTAAACTGAGCTGAGGTAGGGAATTCTGGCAACATTTTGGGTGTGTCGCCGTCGAGCACTGCTCCCAAAGTCGTCCCGCAAATCATTAAATAAGATGTAGGAATTCCCTTCAAAATTGCTTCCAAAGCTGCTGAGGGAATAGCTTCGATTACTTGCACTTCAAAAACTTCGCCTTCTTCTTTGATGAAGCAGGTAGCTACACCGACTGCTATGTAGTCGTCGGTGCAGAGATCGGGAGCGTTGGCATAAACTGTTGCAGTCGTCATAAGAAAAGCTTGGTAGTGTGGAAACCGGGAACGAGAAATTAAGCGATTTTAGATTTGAGATTTGAGATTTTTTCCAGCGTTTTTTTCGGGGATTTTACGTGAAAAATATCAAACCGGCTGTTCTAACACCTAAAATTTTTGGGTTAAGCTCCAAGGAGCCGATCGCACGATTGTGTCGATCGTACCACATCAAGGTAGATGCCGGATGATTCGGCAAGGATTCCCCGCCGCCACGACGTTTGCGGGAATATCTTTGACAACAACACTGCCTGCGCCGATCGTGCTATTGTCGCCAATAGTGACTCCTGGACAAATCATACTGCCGCCGCCAATCCAAACATTATTGCCAATATTAATTTCAGCGGCGAGTTCTCCGCCAGAAAGTCTAATTTCCGGGTCTGTGGGGTGAAAAGCTGTGTAAATTTGCACGTAGGGCCCGCACAGTAAATTTTCGCCAATGTTAACTCGGTTGCAGTCGAGAATCACGCAACCAAAATTCATGTACAATCCGTTTCCAGCATAAATATTGCTGCCGTAGTCGCAGTAGAAAGGTGGCTCGATTTCAACTTTTGGCCCAACTGCACCGAACAATTCTGCGAGAATTTCTAACCGTTTGTCTGGTTCATCTTCGCGGGTAGAATTGTAGGTTCTGGCGAGGCGGCGGGCTCGTTGGCGCTCTAAAATTAATTGCTCATCCGCAGCTAAATACAATTCGCCGGCGAGCATTTTTTGTTTTTCGGTTTTTTCCACAGTTTTTTCCCAGGTAAGAATCGGCGGTTTCAACCGCTACTTCACCAACGAACTGCCTCTCTAAGAGACTGAAGAATAATGTAGGGTGCGCTAGGCGCACCTTACCGCTATAATTAGCGCGTCAGATCATTTTTTGATGTTGCAGCATACATTTAGGGTTCAGGTTTTGACTGCAAACAAACAGCTAAATCCAGATTGGCTAATTGCTCAAAAGCTCGATCGATCGATCCTTTTCCCCGCAAAAAACCAGTATTTGCACCGGGACAAATATACTGTAAAGTTTCTGGCGAAAATCGATCGATAATTGACTTCACGCTGTTAATTTGCCTGGGCCAGTGAAAAGTTTTTGCCGTCAACAGCGGTACTGGGGCGGCTTCTCGGTTGGGGAGCAAGTGCCTACCCGAAAACAGCACTCCACCGCTGCCACTATGATAAAGGCAAGAGGAACCAGGAGAATGGCCAGGAGTCCAAAATGCTTTCATTCGATCGCTCACAACAAATTCTCGCTCAAAAACCGTCACCTTCAAACCCGGCAGTAAATAAGCTTCCTGCTCTTGAATCAGGATCTCGCACCCCGTGGCTTCCTGAATCTCCCGCGCCTTGGCGATAGCGCCGCGGTGGGTGAGAAACAGCAGTCGCACGCCGCCGTGTTCCCGCAAAAATGTTTGGTTAATCTCATCCCAAGCGGGACAATCCACCAGGATGTTAGTTTGGTTTTCTACAATGAAATAGGCTGTTGCACCCAGAGTTTCCCGGTTAGGCGGGAAAGCAAGGATATTGTCGAGCACGGGCCTGGGTTGTTTGGAGACTAAAGTCTGTTGTTTCAAGGAAGTATTTCAGAAGGGAATGGGATAAATATTATGTTCTTTTTACTATGGTTGTTCGTATTGGGGCTGATATCGTACTACTTGTTGCAGAACGGCACCAGCCGCATCACCAGGACTCCGATATGGCTGCTGTGGCTGGTAATGATGGCGCCCGCGCTGATTTGGAGTGGTTGGATTTTAGTTTACGGTACCAGCAAAACTGTACCGCCGGAGTTGGTAATTATACCTTTTCTGGTTTGCCCTTTTTTGTATTGGTTTTTGGTACAGTTGGGGCGCAAGAAAATTACCGCCGAAACTGCTGAGCAGCTAGCAGCAGAAGCGACTGAACCTGCAAAGCCAAAACCGCCCCTGCGCCCGATCGATGCAGCGGAAGAAGCGAGTTTGCGCGATTGTTTTCCTTGGTCAATTTACTTTTTGCGCGATTTGGAATTTCGGCCGCAGGCTGTAATTTGTCGCGGACAGTTGCGGACCAACCCCGAGGCGGCTTATAAGGCAATTCGGGAGAATGTGGAGAGGCTTTTTGGCGATCGCTTTTTAGTAGTATTTCAAAACAGCTTGAGCGGTCAACCTTTTTTTGCTATAGTTCCCAATCCCAGCCACCAATCAGGGGAAACTCCTGTCAAAACCGAATCTGTAACCCGACCCTTTTTCGCATTAGCTTTGCTGCTGATCACGGTGTTTACGACTACGCTTGTCGGGGCGCGACTTGCCGGAGTTACTGAACAAGCTTTGCAGTCCAACCCATCAATATTGCTCCAGGGTTTGGCTTACTCGCTGGCTCTAATTACAATTTTAGCAATTCACGAATCCGGCCACTATTTAGCTGCCCGATTCTACAAAATTCGCACGACTTTGCCTTATTTTATCCCGATTCCTTTTTTCTTAGGAACTTTTGGGGCTTTCATTCAAATACGGAGTCCAATTCCCAACCGCCGAGCTTTATTTGATGTTAGCATTGCCGGGCCCCTTGCGGGTTTAGTGGCGACAGTGCCATTATTAATTTGGGGTTTGAATCATTCGACTATTGTACCGCTGTCTGACAAGTCGGGAATGTTAAATTTTGAGTCTTTCAAACCCAGTTTTTCGCTGCTGATGACTTTGTTGAGCAAGTTAACCTTGGGCGGCGCTTTGAATGCGGAAACTGCGATCGATTTGCATCCGGTAGCGGTGGCGGGTTATTTGGGTTTGATCGTGACGGCGTTTAATTTGATGCCGGTGGGACAACTCGACGGCGGGCACATCGTACACGCGATGTTCGGCCAGCGAGCGAGTATGGCGATCGGGCAAGTTGCTAGACTTTGTATGCTGCTGCTTTCTTTTTTGGAACAGGGTTTACTGCTGTGGGCGATTATTTTGTTTTTCACACCACTAAACGACGAACCGGCGTTGAATGATGTCAGTGAATTGGATAATCGCCGGGATTTTTTGGGGCTAATGGCGATCGGGCTTTTGTTAATGATTTTGTTGCCGGCGCCCAGGGTACTCCTTGAGTGGTTAAATGTTTAGAAGGAAGAGGGAAGAGGGAAGAAGGAAGAAGGAAGAGGGAAGAAGGATTGATTTATCTAGTAAAAAAAGAAGAAGGAATAAGTAAGAAAAGAGAGGTTCAAAAATTCTCCCATGGTTGCTATATTAGGACTTCGGCATGGGGGTTAGAAACCCGGTTTCTTCCTAGATACTTCTCTACAAAACCACGATTTATCCCAGAAACCGGGTTTCTAAGGCGTAAGTCCTGTATACAAACGAGTTTAGCGTTTATTAACTCGCTTTCTCTCTCCAAGTAATCTATAGTTTCAGCGACTTATCTGAGAAATATGTCTTACAAATCCTTTACTTTCCAACAATTAAAAGAGCGATTTGGATTGGAACCGTCACTCAGTCCTATGTGGAGTGCCAAGGTTGTTCCTGTAGAACCCTCCGAATGGTTTTGGAGAAGCCTCGAAATTAGTTCTAACACTGCTGTTACAACTGCCAAAGAACGTTCCGAACGGATTATTTCTCCTCTTTTGTTAGAATTTAGGGAAAGGAACCACAGACAATTTTCTATTTTTTCTGGTTGGTCGTTTGATGTAGATGTTGAGCAGGGATTGAATGGGGAATGCGACTTTCTATTATCTTCCGTGCCGTTTGATTTTGAAATTAAAGTTCCGGTTTTTGCATTGAGAGAAACGAAAGGCCCAGAAATAGAATCTTGTCTGCCACAGTGTGCAGCACAAATGGTAGCGGCTCAGCTATTTAACGAACGCGAACACAATTCCATACCTGCCGTATTTGGCTGCGTAACTACTGGCGTTGTCTGGCGGTTTCTTAAATTAGATGGAAATAATTTAATTATTGATGCTGATGTTTATTGTGTCGATAATGTTCCTATGATTTTAGGTGTGTTGCAAACAATTGTTAATTCATACAAATAATTTAACGACTCTAATAAAATAGGTTGGTAGGTAAAATTTCGTTGTTATTACAAACTTAATGATATTTTTTTACCGGAGGCGAGAGCGAAAAAGTTTGACCGCCAATTAAATCATCTAGCTGTACAAATGATCGCAATTACTCCCGAACAAATAGCGCTAATTCCCATTTATCGCGAGAAGTGGCGACAAATTGGACTTTCGATAAAACCAGTCGATCGCCCGCAAGCGACAGCCGCCATCAACACCGCCTACAACATCATCGGCTGTCCTGAACCGGAAATTATTTTCTGTGACAGCCCTTACATAGCTTTGCAAGCTGTTGAACGGCTAAGGATACGCGATTCGGGTCGGGGAATGGGCAGCGAAATCAGAAACAAAATTCATAATGAATTGTACGATATATTACGAAGTCAACTCGGCAGGGAACTGGAAAATCAAATTTACAGCCAACTCTATAATCCGCTGTACGCTCAACTGATGAATCAACTGCACCTTCATGTTAAAGACGAAGTTTACGTCAAATTAGCAAGGAAGTTGGGCGGGAGATTTCAGAGATTTCTGATCGATCAAGCTGATTGTAATAACACCATAGTTTCCGAACTGTCAGCCTGTCACGGAAGTTGGGTGGATTTTTGTATTGGCGCGCTCAATTTGGAGTACGATCGCCCTTTATACTCAGCCTTTAAATCTTTAGTGGAAAACTGCGGCTGGATTTACCCGTTCGAGAAAAAATGCTTTGTGTGCGATCGCCCGATCCAACTTCATTTTGATAGCGAATATTTGCTCCACGCAGAAGGTCAACCAGCGGTTGAATTTGCTGACAAGTTCAGTGTATACTCTTATCGCGGCGTCCGACTGCCGGAAATAATTGGTCAAGTTCCGTCGCAGTCTTGGCAAGCTTCATGGCTGTTAACAGAACAGAATGCCGAAGTGCGGCGAGTTTTGATTCAGGCGATCGGCTATCCGAGAATTTGTCAAGAATTGCAAGCAACAGAATTGGATTCTTGGCAAGAATATACTTTGTTGAAAATTAAGAATAATATAGACATAGAGCCAATTTATTTGTTAAAGATGACTTGTCCGAGTACGGGACACCTTCACGCTTTGCGAGTGCCGCCAAAAGTGCGATCTGCTAAAGAAGCGATTAGCTGGGTAAATTGGGGAATAGATCCCGAAGAATTTCAAGTCCAGACTTGACCGAAAGCATCCAGGATACAAGCCCCCGGATTCATCCGTGGAGAAATAAAAAACCTCTGTCCGATAAACACACCCCCGAATTTATCCGTGGGGTCAATGCTTCAATCTAAAATCTAAAATCTAAAATCTAAAATCGATTGACGGGAAAGTTTAGAGTTTTGAGCGCGCGAGTTTACAGTTAAAGAATTACAGCGCCACAAAAGCAGCGTTCTGCACAAGTCCAGAACAATTAAAAAATGTAGAATTGCAGCCACCGCTTGATACTATGTACTCTGGCAGCTAAAACCCACAAATTCAAATCGACATGAGCCAGCATTCAGACCGCATTGCCCCTCACGGCGGCACCCTGGTCCACCGCATTGCCACACTAGACCAAAGACAAGAATTTTTCGATAAAGCAGAAGTCTTGCCACGAGTCCAGCTTTCGGATCGATCGATCTCCGACCTGCAAATGATCGCCATCGGCGCCCTGAGTCCCCTCAAAGGGTTCATGAACGAAGCGGATTATCGATCGGTCGTTAAACAAATGCGCCTCTCCAACGGCCTGCCGTGGTCGGTTCCCATCACCCTCTCGGTCTCCCAAGAAGTCGCCGACTCCCTCAAAGAAGGCACTTTAGTGCGCCTCGACTCGCCGGCGGGCGAATTTGTCGGGCTCTTGGAACTTGCAGAAAAATACCACTATAGCAAAGAAGAAGAAGCCCTCAACGTCTACCGCACCGACGACCTCAAACACCCGGGCGTCCAAGTAGTAGACAAATCCGGGCCCGTTAACCTCGCAGGCGATGTTTGGCTGCTGGAACGCGGACTCGACCCCCGGTTTCCCCAATACCAAATTGACCCGGCGAAATCGAGAATGCTGTTCACAGAAAAAGGATGGAAAACGATAGTCGGTTTCCAAACCCGAAACCCCATCCACCGCGCACACGAATACATCCAAAAATGCGCCTTAGAAACAGTAGACGGCTTGTTTCTGCACCCGTTAGTCGGGACGACAAAAGAAGACGACATCCCGGCTGATGTGCGGATGCGCTGCTACGAAATTCTGCTAGAAAAATACTATCCACACGATCGCGTAATTTTGGCAATTAATCCAGCGGCGATGCGCTACGCCGGGCCGCGAGAAGCAATTTTTCATGCTTTAATCCGCAAAAACTACGGCTGCACTCACTTTATCGTGGGGCGCGATCATGCTGGAGTTGGCGATTATTACGGCACTTACGATGCCCAATATATTTTTGACGAATTTGAGCCTGGAGAATTGGGAATTGTGCCGATGAAATTCGAGCACGCTTTCTATTGCACGCTGACGGAACAAATGGCTACAACTAAAACAAGTCCCAGCACTCCCGAACAACGGGTGCATTTGTCTGGAACCAAAGTTCGGGAAATGCTGCGCGCTGGTAAATTGCCGCCGCCGCAGTTTTCCCGGCCGGAAGTTGCCGCAGAATTAGCCAAGGCAATGAATATTTTCAATTACGAGATTTAAATCGGGAACATTGGTGGGGGCGACATTCTGCATAGTTTTGAATTTTGAGTTTTGAGTTTTAAATGGGAAATTTTCAACTTAAAGCTCAAAAGTTAAAACTTAAAAACTCCCTTAATACTAAACACTCACCATCTAATTAATTCCCCTAAAATTATTGAGGGGAATTTAACTTAAAATTCAAAACTTAAAATTCAAAGCTATTTAAAAATGGGACTCAAGCGGCGGGAATTTTTGCAGCAAGCTGGCCGGGTGCTGGCCGCCATCGGAATCAGCGAGGCCCTGTGGCTGCCGTTGGGCGATCGCTACCTCCAAGCCTTAGCGCAGCCGACAGCCAGGAAATTGGCTTTGTTGGTTGGCGTTGACAAATATCCAGACTCGCCCCTGCACGGCTGCGTCACGGATGTGGAATTGCAGCGGGAACTGCTGATATATCGGTTTGGGTTTGTGCCGTCGGACATTTTGACTTTGACTGACGCTAAAGCTACGAGGGAGAATATCGAGACGGCTTTTGTCACTCACTTGACTCAACAAGCAAAACCCGGTGACGTGGTAGTTTTTCACTTTAGTGGCTGCGGTAGCCGAGTCAGTTTGGGCGAGTCTCCCGGAAAAATGCAAAACAGTTTGGTGCCCGCGGATGATGTTTTGCCGTTGTTAGCAAACCGGGCGGTGAACGATATTTTAGAGGAAACGCTGTTGCTGTTGATGCGATCGCTCGCGACAGAAAATGCGATCGCCATCCTCGACACCAGCTACACCTATCCGGGTTTCCCCAAAAACGGCAACTTTCGCATTCGCTCCCGCCCCCGCCCCACCATCGGCGAGCCTCGCCTCGCAGAATTAACGTTTGCCCAAGACCTCCGCTCCCGCCCAAATCTCCGTCCGGACGCCGCCGTACTTGCCGCGGGCGCGAATTCCGCACTCGCCGCCGAACAAGAGTGGAACGGATTTACCGCAGGTTTGTTTACCTACGCCCTCACCCAAACTTTGTGGTGGGCAACTCCCGCTAGCAGTTTCAGCGTCAGTTTCGGCCGCGCTGCGGGTAATGTCGAGCAAATTGCGGGGTTATCGCAGCAACCGCAAATTCTCAATCACGATTTAACAACCGCGCCGGCGGTGAATTTTTCAAATTTAATTTTGAATTCCCCTGCATCTGACGGCGCTGTGACGGCGGTGGAAGAGGGGGGCAAAACTGTGCAGTTGTGGCTGGGCGGGTTGTCGCCCGGGGTTTTGGAGTGCTGCGGGGGCTCTGTGTTTGCAGTGGATTCCTCCGAGGGCGCGAGGCTTTTGCTGCGGGGACGCACCGGTCTGTCTGCCAAAGCCCAAGTTTTAGATGGGTCTGCTCAAACAGACGGCCAATTAACAGTCGGCGAACTCGTGAGGGAAGAAATTCGGGTATTGCCGCGAAACATCGGTTTGACAGTAGCTTTGGACTCGGGTTTGGAACGCATCGAGCGGGTGGACGCTACCAGTGCTTTCGCGACTGTGCCACAAGTTTCGGCGGTAGGCAGCGAGCAATTGGCTGACTGTCGGTTCGGCAGAGTCCCGGAAACAACTTTAGCCGAAACAGTCTCGCCTCACGAGCCTGTTTTGTCTCAAAGGCGTTACGGTTTGTTTTCTTTGGCTCAAATGCTGATTCCCGATACTGAGGGCGAGGGGGGAGAAGCAGTTAAGGTGGCGGTGCAGCGCTTGACTCCGCAGTTGAAAGCGCTGCAGGCGGGGAAGTTGCTGCGGCTGACTATCAATGAGGGCTCTTCGCGCCTGAAGGTGCGGGCGGAGCTGGTAACTCTCGCACCCCAAGCGCGGGCCGTGGCGCAGCGAGAGTCGGTGCGGGCCGGCGGTGATTATCGGCTGGAACCCCTGAGCGCGGAAAGTGAGAAATCCGCAAGCGCTCATATACTAAGTTTGCCAGAGGGCAGCCGAATCAGCTACAGGTTGTATAACGACAGCGATCGCCCGGTTTACTTTGCGGTGTTTTGCTCGGACTGCGCGGGAAGGCTGTCCGTACTCGGCGCTGAGGGCAAAGACTCTGTGGGAGGGATGTCGCGGGCGATCGCTCCTGGGGAGAATTTGACCGTGCCGGCGGCTGGGGCTGTTGGGTTGGCGGTATCTGGGGCGATCGGACTTGCGGAAACTCTGATTATATTTAGTGAGAACCCCTTCGCTCAAACTCTGGCTGCAATAGAAGCCGAAATGCAGCAAACGAGGGATGCCCTGCCAATTCGAGTGTTGTTGAATCCTTTAAATGTGGCGCGGGCGGTGCTCGAAGATTTGCACGCGGCTAGCATTCCAGGGGTGCAGAAAGTGGGGATATCGACGGATGATTTGGCTTTGGATGTGAATGTTTGGGCAACTCTGAGTTTTGTTTATCGGGTGGTTTAATTGTTAAAAACTCCTCGATCGTAGTCGGCGATTGAAATCGCTTTTGACCTCAAACTACACAAACGAACTGCACCTACGCGAGACTGAGAAATCATACCAAATCCGGCTTAAATACCCCCTCGATCTCGCTTGTCTGCGGAGGCGGACGAAAGTTTGACTTGTAGAACGGTTTCCACCGCCGAATGAGAAAGGAGGTGGATTTCTGCGGACTTGGTATAAGAAATCAAGACTGATAAAGCTTTTCTACCATTTGAGCCAAGCGTTTCATTGCAGTTTCAATCTCATCATTTGTTGCCGTCAAACTGATTCGTAAACACTCATGTTTGTGCTGCCAATCTTCCCGCAAACCTGGGAAGAAAGAACTTCCCGGCACGACAATTACGCCAACTTTTTTCAACTCTTGATACAGTTCCCAATCAGTCATTGGCAAATCTTTCAGCCACAACCACGCGAAAATTGCTCCTTCGCCCCGGTGCAAGAACCACGGCAAATCTTTCGGCATTGCTTGTTCGAGAGTGCTTTCTACGATCGCAAATTTGCTTTGATAGTAGGGGCGAATTACGTTGATGGAGATGTCGGCAAGAGCGCCGGAAGCAATGGCACGAGTTGCGATCGCCTGTCCGTATCTCGGCGAATGAATGCACATATTGGTCTGAAAACATTCTAATATTTGAATGATTTTTTCATCGCCGATCGCAATTCCGATTCTTTCACCGGGTAATCCCGCTTTCGACAAACTCATACAGTGCACGATATTGCCGCCAAAAATCGGCGTCATTTCAGTAAAATTCAAGGACGGGAACGGAGGGCCGTAGGCGGAATCAACGAACACCGGCACGTCGAAAGCGGCTGCTAAATCGGCAATTTTCTTAACTTCGTCGTCGGTGAGAACGTTGCCGGTGGGGTTGCAGGGACGGGAAAAAATGACGCAACCGGTGCTTTGGTCGATCGACAATTGGCTGAAATCCGGGCGGTATTTGAACCTGTGAGCGGCTGCATCAATATCGAGGGTGGGTTTGCAAGCGACTACCGCTTCGGGAATCAAGCTAACGCCGCCGTAACCCGTGTAGTCTGGGCTCAACGGTAGGACGATATTTTTAAGGCTACCCCCCCTAGCCCCCCCTTCGTAAGGGGGGGATGGGGGGGGTGCGGTGTAGCCGCCGAAAGCGTTGGCTGCGTAGAAGTAAATCGATTGACTGCCGGGAGTAATTAGGATATTGCGATCGGTCAAATTCAATCCGTAACGCTGGTTGAAATCCTCCCGCACCGCATCAATCAACGGCTGATAGCCTTGACTCGAACCGTAGCGACAAACCACCTCGCCGTATTCCGGGCCCGCCAAAAGTTCCGCTGTGCAGTCGCGCCACAACTGCTCAACTTCCGGCAAAATCACCGGATTTCCGGCGCTCAAATTGATAAACTCCTGCCCGCTGCCGGCTCTGAGTGTTTCAATAATATCTTTCATAATTGCCCGAACTCCCGTGAGGTGGGACATCTGAGCGCCAAATTGAGTCAGGGCAGGGTTCATAGCAAATGCAGCGACAATGATAGAAGTTTACAGTTTATCTATAATAACTCCAGTCGCAGGCGTTAGCGTAGCTTGGCTGGGGCATGGGTTGTCGATCGAGCGTCTGATTAATTCAATAAACTCGATCGCACAGCATTTTGTTTTTCCCCTCTGCGCGCGCCGGAGCATAAGATTCAGGGCATTTGTGAAGCCCTATCGATCGATCGAACATCGATCGAACAGTGTTTTTTGTCTAAAAATTAGCGAACGGAACAGCATTATCTAATTCAAGAGTTTTGGTAAGATTTCACACCGCCGCGCCCCATGAATTGCCCATACTTGACAGCAGCCATTGGAAACATCTAATATTAGCACTGTAACCCGATCGCAACAGAATTTTATTGGCTCCGGTTACTGCTATAATTGCAGGTTTAATCCAGCCTCAAGACTCAGATTTGTTGCTAGCTCATTTTCATGATTCGCGGTTTGCTGACAGCGGTGCATTTTATCATCAATCCGACTAAAGCCAAGATAGATCGTAAGGTCACCCTTTGAGTGGCGTTACATAACAAATACATAAATCCCAACCAAAATTAACCGCCGTAAACTTCAACACAACAATGACACACTTTCCACTTATAGAATACGAGCAACTTACCGATCCTAAAGCCAAAGCAGTGTACGAAGAAATCTTGACAGACTTGGGTTTTGGCATCGTCCCCAACCTGTTCAAGTCAATGGCAATCAACCCTGACCTATTAGAAGCAAATTGGAAAAAATTCCGGGGAACCATTCTGCAAGGAGACTTACCTCGCACGCTTAAAGAAATGGTCGGCGTCGCTATTTCCCAATCAAATAATAGCGAGTACGCTCTCCAAGTTCACCTGCACGGATTGTCAGCCTTGGGGATGAGCGAAGAACTACTGCGAACCCTAGTTTCTGACTTTGCCAACTGCCCTTTGCCAAAACGTGATAAAGCCGTAATTACCTTTGGCTTGCTGGCTGCTACAAAACCTCTGGAAATGACAGAAACTGATTACCAAAATCTGCGGGATTTAGGACTTGATGATTCAGAAATCTTTGAGATTATTGCGACAGCAGACTTGTTTAGCTTTGTCAACCGATATACTGATGCAATAGCCCTTGAAATAGATGCTTTGTAATCTATATTTTATACCCATATTATGGGCGATCGGCTAGAAGAGCAAGATCGAGAAGAACTTCTGTTAACAGCCCGCCGTTTGTTAGCAGAAGCTCAAGCGCTTTCCATCCGCATTTCCGCTGTCAACGAAGTTGCCACGGCCATTAACCGCACCCTAGATCTCAACCAGATTTTGCGGGTACTAGGCAAGCAAGCCAAATGGTTGCTAGACTTTGAACACTGTAGCGTTTGCCTGTACAGCACTAACGCTTGCATGACCTTATTTGGCCGGCATATCCCTGTAGATATTGGAGCCCTCCCAGAGGGCGGGCCTATTCACAAGGCTTTCACCACACGTCAACCTCAATTAATTCAAGAAGCGGGTGCTACTGCTATTTTATCCCCCTACGCTTCGCAAATTATCCTTCCCTTGGAAAGCGAAGGTAAGGTTTTAGGAACCATTAATTTTGCCACAACCAAGCCGCGGGCTTACACTCAAGAAGACTTGCGGATTGGCTATCTTTTGGCTTTGCAGCTATCCTCAGCTATCCGCAATGCTGAACGTTTTAAAGAGATAAATAGCCTGTATTCCGAGCTCGATGCCGAAAAGCACAAATCTGATCGGCTACTGTTGAACGTGCTGCCGGTTGAAATTGCCGAGGAGCTCAAAAATAACGGCAAAGTGGAACCACTTTATTATGATAACGTATCGGTTTTATTTACTGACTTTAAAGGCTTTACTCAGTTATCTGAAAAAATGACTCCGCGAGAGTTGGTTGACGAACTAGATTATTGTTTTTCTTATTTCGATCGCATGATGGATAAATACTCTATGGAAAAACTGAAGACTATTGGCGACAGCTATATGTGCGCTGCAGGAATTCCTACGCCTCGCCCAACACACGCATTTGACGCTGTACTTGCTGCCATAGAAATTCGACAGTTCATGGATTTGCGAAAATGGCAGAAAGCTCAACAAAATATCCCTTATTGGGATATCCGCATTGGCATTCATTCAGGCCCAATACTTGCTGGGGTAATTGGCCATAAAAAGTTTTCCTATGATGTATGGGGAGATACAGTTAATATTGCATCTCGGATGGAATCTTCGGGCGTACCTGGAAATATCAATATCTCTCACGACACGTTTGAATTAGTTAAAGATTTTTTTGAATGCGAATACCGAGGAAAAATATATGCTAAAAATAAAGGCGAGTTGGATATGTATTTGGTTCACCAACTTAAATAAATTAGGGAATGGCTAATTGCCTAGGGAAAATGGCTAAGCGAGCCTTTATACCATTTTAGATTTTAGATTGGGGATTTTAGATTGTGATTAGGGAATAACTGATTACTATCACGTTTTGGATCGCGGGCCTACAGTTGGCGTTTTTTTGACTGGTGTTAGATATAGCAATCCTAAATCACTCGTAAATTTTTTACCCCACCCCAACCCTCCCCTTGGTAAGGGGAGGTAGTAAGAAATTCACAAATGACTTAGGATTGGTCTATTGAAATAAAACTCAAGTATGAACTGAGAATATATCGCTCGAAGTTTTTTTTCATAGTTCGGTATTGTATCGGATTGTCACCAGGCTATATTAAAATTATCGAGTTGTAGATTTTATTTTTAAATTATTTATGAGTATTTGGCAAGTCGATTTTTACCGCCGCCCTCTCCAAGACGAAACTGGCAAACCACTGTGGGAACTCTTAATTTGCGACTCGGAAGGCAGTTTTCAATTTAGCGCTGTTTGCCGCCAGGGGGCCGCAAATTCCACTTGGCTAGCTTCGCAGTTGCAGCAGCAAGCTCAAACCCAAAATTTGCCCGCATTGATTCAAGTATTTAGGCCTCAGTCTCTGGGCTTAATCGAAGCTGCGGGCAAAGTTTTGGGCGTCAAGGTGGAAGCGACTCGGCGCACTGCGGCTCTGAAATTGCTGCTGCAACAACGCGCCAAAGAATATTTGAGTATGGCTAATTATACAGGTGAAACTTACAGTGCGATCGCCCTCGACTCGCCGCCCCCCGTGCCTTTACCCGAAAACCTCTGGGGCGATGGCTGGCGTTTTGCTTCCCTACCCGCCGGCGACATTGAAGAGGCTTTCCAAGGGCGTCCCCTGCCAATTTTGGAAATGCCAGAATTTCTGTTACCGCTGAATTTGGGCTTGGCCTCAACAGTACCCGTACCGGGAGTGGTGATTGACGGCGGACGCCAGTCTATGCGGTTGGCTAGATGGCTTCAGGATGCCAAACCTTTCGCTTTGAATTATATTGCTGGAGAACCAGACGGATTGATATTGGAAGCTGGGTTAGTAGATAGGTGGGTTGTGGCTACTTTTGAAGATAGCGAGGTGAAAGCCGCGGCCCAAATTTACCAACAGCGCAAGCAATTAAGTAAAGGATTACATTTTTTATTAGTCCAGCCCGATGATAGTGGCATGACTTATACAGGCTTTTGGCTGTTGAATTTTGATCGATAAGATGTAATATCAATTCCGGTTGCACGAGCGAAATGATTGTTGACCGTTGACTGTTGACTGTTGACTGTTGACTCAGCGTCGAAAAAGTGAATGGTTGAGTGTTAACTGTTGACTCGATTTTATTATTCCGATGCAACCGGAAACGATATATAGCAATTCCATTTGAGATGTAAATATGGATTTCTCTGGTAAAATAGGAAAGTTTGATAATAAATGAAAG